>NZ_JBBEGC010000085.1:0-31560 GCF_037401995.1 Saccharothrix sp. CCNWYY140 | reverse complement strand
GTGGGGGAACCGAGGCCCTCCACTTGTAGGTAACACCTACCGCGCGCTCCGCGCGCGAAGACCGCGCTGCGCGCGCCGAAAAACCGCAGGCCGTATGCGCTGGAGAGGGTTGCCGCTGCCCGTGCGCCTTTTCTTCCCCTTCCCCTTGTCCTGCCCATGTCCTTGTCCTTGTCCTTGTCCTTGCCCTTGTCTTGCTGTCTACCTCCTGCCGTCGCGTGGCCGGTGTGCATCGCCAGGTGGCGTGGGGAGGAGGACAATCCGGGGCAGGGGCGATCCTGAGTCCGTTCTCAGGCCCGCACCGGCTCTCAGCGCCATCTCAGCCCGACCCGAGGAAGGTCTGTGGTGTCAGCCGGCGCAAGGTCGGTTGACGCCCTGGAGGAGGGGATCATGAACCGGAGAAGGGTGACCGTGGTCGCCGCGGCGGTCGGCGTGGTCGCCGGGGTCGCGGGGTTGGGGGTGCTTGCGATGCCGGCCGGGGCCGGGCCGGCGCCGGTGTTGCCCGAGGTTGGGGCCGAGGCGTTGGTGGAGTCCGTCCTGACCGCCAAGCCCGCTGCGTTCGGTGGGGCTGTCGACGTCAGCAACGACCTCGGGATCCCGGGGATCACCGGGCTGCCCCAGTTGTCCGACGGGGACTCCAAGCTGCGGGTCTGGACCGACGGTGAGGGACGGGTTCGGGTGCAGTTGCCGGCTCGGAGCGCCGAGCGCACGTTCGTCGACGACGGGCAGACCGGGTGGGTGTGGGACTCCGCGGACCAGAAGGTGACCAAGTTGGCGCACGGGCGGCTCGAAGAGCCCAAGCTCCAGCTCGACCCCGACGCCCCGCAGGTGCCCGCCGACCCCGTGGCGGTGGCGCGTGAAGCGGTGGCGAAGATCAAGGAGTTCAGCGACGTGAGCGTGGACGGCACGGCGCGTGTCGCCGACCGGCCCGCCTACGAGTTGGTGCTGACACCCAAGCCCACCGAGCGGACCGTGTTGCGTGAGGTGCGGGTGGCCGTCGACTCCGAGTTGCGGATCCCGTTGCGGTTCGAGGTGTTGACCAACGGCACCGCCGCGCCGGCCGTGCAGATCGGGTTCTCCGAGCTCAACGTGGGTCCGCAGGACGCCTCGCTGTTCAGCTTCACGCCGCCGCCGGGTGCGAAGGTGGAGGAGCCGGAGCTGCGTGAGCCCACCGCCGAGGAGAAGGCGCGGGCCGAGGGTGCGTTCGCCGAGGCGGCCCCGCAGGTCGTCGGCGAGGGGTGGGACCAGGTGCTCACCGCGCGCGTCCCGGCCGAGTCGCTGAAGAACCTGGCGCAGGAGCAGGGCGGCGACCGCGAGTGGGACCGTGAGGGTCGGGCCGGGCAGGACGTGGACGTCCAGGGTCTGCTCAAGCAGGTCGGCAAGCAGATCAGCGGTCCGTGGGGGTCGGGCACGTTGATCACCACCCGAGTCGGCGCCGTGTTGATCGCCGACGACGGCCGCGTGGCCGTGGGCGCCGTGCCGGAGCAGGTGCTGGTCGAGGCGATCGGCCAGGTGAAGTGAGCACCTCGACCAGCGCACGGGTGGAGTCGGCCCCGGCCGGCTCCACCCGGGTCCTCGCCGCCCGGACGCGGGGACTGCGCAAGGTGTACGGGCAGACCGTCGCGGTGGACCGGGTGGATCTCGACGTGCCGGAGGGGGCGGTGCTGGGCATGCTCGGCCCGAACGGGTCGGGCAAGACCACCACGATCCGCATGCTGCTCGGGCTCGTGCGGCCGACCGAGGGGGAGGTCGAGCTGCTGGGGAAGGCGTTGCCCGACGGCGCGGCGGCGGCGCTGCCGCACGTGGGTGCGCTGGTCGAGGGTCCCGGGTTCCACCCGTTCCTGTCGGGGCGGGAGAACCTCCGGCGGGTGGCGGCTTTCGAGCCGCTGCTCGCCACCGGCTCCATCAAGCAGGCGGTGGAGGACGCGCTGGAACGGGTCGGGCTGTCCGCCGCCGCGCACCGCCGGTACCGGGGGTACTCGCTGGGCATGAAGCAGCGGCTCGGGCTGGCGGCGGCGCTGCTGGTGGAGCGCCGGATGATCGTGCTCGACGAGCCGACCAACGGCCTGGACCCGGCGGGCACGCGCGAGGTGCGCAACGTGATCGCCGACCTGCACCACGCCGGCACCACGGTCGTGGTGTCGTCCCACCTGCTCAGCGAGATCGAGGCCACCTGCACGCACGTCGCCGTCCTGCACCGCGGCACGGCCGTGGCCCAGGGCGAGCTCGGCGAGCTGTTGCAGGCGGAGAACAGCGCGCTGGTGATCGTCACACCGGAGTTCAACCAGGCGCTCAACGTGCTGCGGGACGCCCGCATCTCGGCGCGGCCCACGATGGAGGGCGTCCGGGTCGAGCTGATCGGCACCACGCCGCCCGAGGTGATCGCGGCGCTGGTCACGGCCGGCATCCCGGTCTACGAGGCCCGCCTGCAACGCACCGGCCTGGAGGAGCTGTTCGCCCGGCTCACCGAGGCCCAGGAGGCCGACGAGGGCCTGTCCGCGGTCGACACCATCGAGGAGGGCGTCCGATGAGCGTGTCACCGGCCGTGAGCGCACCGGTCGCGACCCGGGCCCCGCTGGCCCGGCAGCTGCGGTCGGAGCTGCGCTGGATCATCCGCCGGCCGCGCACGGTGATCGGCCTGTTCGGCCTGTGCCTGGTGCCGATCCTGGCCGGCATCGGCCTGTGGTTCGCGGTGGACGAGGGCGACGCCTCCGGCGGTCCCGGTCTGGCCGCGATCATCGGCGGCAACGGCCTGGTCCTGCCGATCTTCACGCTGTTCCTGGCGCTGCCCCTGCTCCTGCCGCTGGTGGGCGCGATCTGGGCGGCCGACGGCCTGGCGGGCGAGTCGCAGCACGGCACCCTGCGCGGGTTGCTGATCGCACCGGTCGGCCGGATGCGCCTGCTCGCGGTGAAGTCCTTCGGCGTGGCCACCATGACGCTGTTCGCGGTCACCCTGATGGCGTTCGTGGCCGTGATCACCGGGGCGGTCCTGTTCGGCGGCGGCGGGATGCTGACGCTGTCGGGCAACACCCTGTCGTTCGGCCCGGCGATGGGCCGCATCGCGCTGACGATCGTGCTGGTGACCGTCCAGGTGTGGGGCGTGGCGGCGATCGCGATGGCGATCTCGGCCTGCACCGAGCACCCGCTGGTCGTGATGGCCGCGACGATGGCCGGTGTGATCGTGTTCGCCGTGCTGGGCCTGTTCGAGGCGCTGGACTGGCTGCACCCGTACCTGATCACCACGTACTGGAACAGCCTCATCGACGTGGTGCGCGACCCGCTGCCCACCGAGGCCCTGTGGCGGAGCACGGCCCTGGCCGGCTGCTACGTCCTGATCGGCCTCTCGCTGGCGGCGATGCGCCTGGCGACCAGGGACAACTGACCCGACGGCGGTGGGCGCGGCAATCCGGTTGAGCGGCGAGCCGCTGGTCGGGCATCGTCGCGCCCATGTTCCTGGAGACCGAACGGGTTCGGTTGCGCGGGTTCCGCGAGTCCGATGTGGACGCGCTCGCGGACCTGCACGCCGAGCCCGCCGTCATGCGCTTCCTGAACGGCGGGAAGCCGCTCGACCGCACCGCCGTGGTCACCGACCTCTTCCCCCGGCTCAGCGCCGCGCCCGGCTGGTGGGCGGGCGAGGAGAAGGGCAGCGGGCGGCTCTTGGGCTTGTTCGAGTTCCGCGAGACCGAGCCGGGTGTGCGTGAGCTGGGCTACCGGCTGCACCCCTCGGCCTGGGGCAAGGGGTACGCGACCGAGGTGTCCTCGGCCCTGATCGACAAGGGGTTCCGGGAGCTGGGCGTGCACCGGATCTTCGCCACGACCATGTTCGTCAACACCGGCTCCCGGCGGGTCATGGAACGAGTCGGGCTCCGCTTCCACCGCACGTTCTTCCAGGACTGGCCCGACCCGATCCCCGGCTCCGACCAGGGCGAGGTCGAGTACGTCCTGACCCGCGAGGACTGGGCCGCCGCTAGCCGATGACCGCCACGCCGTCGAGGTCGGTGGCCAACCGCACGACGTGGCCCGGCTCGGGGGGCGCGGCGACCGGGGCCACCGCCTCGAACTCGTCACCGTCGAGCAACACCAGCAGGCGCACGTGGTCGCGGCGATGGACGCGTTCCAGGACCGTCGCCTCGACCAGTCCCGCAGGGTCGACGCGCAGCGCGGAGGCGCGCAGACCCACCCTCGACGCCACGCCGAACAGCTCGGAGGCCCGGTCCGCCGCCAGGACCTTGCCGCACCCGAGGAACCGGGCCGTCTCGACGTCCGCCGGCGACCGCCACACCGACGACGGCTCCCCCACCTGCACGACCCGGCCCGCCCGCATGACCGCCACCCGGTCGGCCAGCGTGAACGCCTCGTCGTGGTCGTGCGTGACGACCAGCGCGGTCGCACCCGCCTCCCGCAACAACCGCGCCAGGTCCACCGCCAACTGCTCGCGCAGCGCGCGGTCCAAGGCGGACAGGGGCTCGTCCAGCAGCACCAACCGCGGTCGAGGCGCCAGGGCGCGGGCCAGGGCCACCCGCTGCTGCTCGCCGCCGGACAGCTCGGTCACCCGCCGCCGCTGGTAGCCGGCCAGGCCGACCAGTTCCAGCAGCTCGTCCACGCGCTTGCGCCGCGCCTCCCGGTCCACCCGGTGCATGCGCAGCCCGAACGCCACGTTCCCGGCCACGTCCCGGTGCGGGAACAGCTGCCCGTCCTGGAACACCAACCCGAACCCGCGCCGGTGCACGGGCACGCCCGCCAGGTCCGCGCCGTCCCAGGTCACCCGCCCCGCGGCGGGCGACTCCAGCCCCGCCACGGTCCGCAGCAGCGTCGACTTCCCGCAGCCGGACGGCCCGAGCAGCGCCACGACCTCGCCGTCACCGACCGCGAGGTCCACATCGGACACCGCGACCAACGACCCGTACCGCACGGTGATCCCGTTCAGCCGCAAAGACATCAGAACTCCCCGCCGGCCGGCACCCGCAGCCGCTCGATCAGCAGCACGGCCGCCGCGGTCACCACCATCAGCAGCGCGCACGCCGCGTACGCCATCTGGCTGTTGAGCTGCCCCGGCCGGGCCATCAGCCGGGCGATCACCACGGGCAGCGTCGGCGCGTCCGGCCGGGCCAGGAAGCTCGTCGCCCCGAACTCGCCCAGCGCCACCACGAACCCGAACCCCGCCGCCGCCAGCAGCGACCGGGACGCCAGCGGCAGGTCCACCTCGCGCCACACCCGCCACGGCGACGCGCCCAGCGTCGCCGCCGCCTGCCGCAGCCGCTCGTCCACGGCCCGCAGCACCGGCAGCACGATCCGCACCACCAGCGGCGTCACCACCAGCGCCTGCGCCAGCGGCACCAGCAGCGGTGACGTGCGGAAGTCGCCGGGCAGCGCGTCCATCGTGATCAGGTACCCGAACCCGACCGTCACCGCCGACACCCCCAGCGGCAGCATCAGCGCGGTGTCCAGGGTCTCGGCGAACCACGACCCGTGCCGCCGCAACCCGACCAGCACCACCGCCGACACGACGCCCACGGTCAGCGCCACCAGGGTCGCGTCGGTCGCCACCCGCACCGAGTTCAGCGCCGCGTCGAGCCCGGTCACGGCCAGCGTGCCGCGCTCACCGGTGCCCGCCAGCGCCCGGTACCCGGCCAGGCTCCAGCCGTCCGAAGTGGACAGCGACCGCAGCACCAGCCCCACCACGGGCGTCAGCAGCAGCCCGACCACCACCCACGCGGCGGCGACCACACCCCACTCGCCGCCGACCGGCCGCCGCGGCGCCTCGACCCGCAGCGACAGCGCCCGCTCCCGACGCCGGCGCAGCACCCCGCCGACCACCAGCACCGCCACCACCGCGACGAACTGCACCAACGACAGCGCAGCCGCGCCGGACAGGTCGAACAGCTCGACCGTCCGCAGGTAGATCTCCGTCTCCACAGTGCGGTACCGGGCGCCGCCGAGCACCAGCACCACGCCGAAACTGGTGGCGCAGAACAAGAACACCACCGACGCCGCCGACCCCAGGGCCGGGGCCAGCGCGGGCAGCACCACCGAGGTGAACGCCCGCAGCCGCGAAGCGCCCAGCGACCGCGCCGCGTCCTCGGCGCGCCGGTCCAGCGACGCCCACACCCCGCCGACGGTCCGCGCCACCACGGCCACGTTGAAGAACGCGTTGGCCAGCACGATCGGCAGCACCCCGCCATCGGGCCACAGCGCCCGGAACGCGAGCCCCACCACGACCGTCGGCAGCACGAACGGCACCATCACCGCCGCCCGCACCACCCCGGTGCCCCGCACCCGGCAGCGCGCCAGCAGGAACGCCACCGGCAGGCCCGTGACCAGCGCCAACGCGGTGGCGCCGAGGGCCTGGCCGAGCGTGAACCCGACCAGCTCCCAGGTCTCGCCGGAGCCCAGGACGGGCAGCACACCGCCTTCACCCAGCCCGAGGCCGACGATCGCCGCCACCGGCCACGCGAAGAACACGCCCAGGAAGGCGAGGGGCAGCAGCGCGGCGAGCGCCCAGCCCAGCCCCACCCGGGTGAAGGGCCTGCTCAGCCCCGCACGAGAGGACCCGATCAGCCCCGCACGAGAGGGCCTGCTCTGCCCTGTCCGAGAGGGCTTGCTCAGCCCTGCACGAGTGCGCGCCACTGCTGCACCCACCGCTCGCGGTTGGCGTCGACCTGGCTCGCGGGCAGAGTGCGCGCCTTCTCCGGCAGCGGGGCGGCCTTGGTCCACGCCTCGGGCAGCGCCACGCCCTCGCGGGACGGGTACACGTACATCTGGCCCGGCACGTCGGCCTGGAACTTCGCGCCCAGCAGGAAGTCCACGACCTTGCGCGCGTCCTCGGGGTTCTTCGCGCCCGCCAGCACACCCGCGTACTCGACCTGGCGGTAGCAGGTGTCCAGCAGCGCCTTGGTGCGCGGGTTGCCGTCGTCGCCGATCTCCGCCGACGGAGAGGACGCGTAGGACACCACGATCGGGCGCGGCCCCTTGCCGCTGGAGCCGGAGAAGTCCTGCGTGTAGGCCTCCTCCCAGCCGGAGACGACCTTCACGCCGTTGGCCTTCAGCTTGGACCAGTAGTCCTGCCAGCCGGACTCGCCGAACTCGGCGATCGTGCCGAGCAGGAACGCCAGGCCCGGCGAGGACGTGGCCGGGTCCTCCACGACCAGCTTGTCCTTGAACTTCGGGTCCGCGAGGTCGGCGTAGGACTTCGGCGCGTCCGCGCCCAGGCCCGCCACGTCGATGTTCACGCACACGTCGCCGACGTCCACGGCGTGCAGCCGGTTCGGCGGGTCGAGCTGGTAGCGCTGCGCGCCCTTGGACGCCTCGTCGGAGGCGTGCTCGGCGAACACGCCCTCCTTCAGGGCGCGCGAGGCGAACGTGGAGTCCACGCCGAAGGCCACGTCCCCGATCGGGTTGCCCTTGGACAGCACCAGCTTGTTGGTCAGCTCGCCCGCGTCACCGCTGGCCAGCGTCTTGACGGTGATCCCGGTCTCGGCCTTGAAGGCGTCGAGCACCTCGGGCGTGACGGCGAACGAGTCGTGGGTCACCAGCGTGACCACCCGCTCGCCCTGCGGCGCCTGGCTCGTGGTGGCCGAGCACGCGGCCAGCGACGCCGCCGTGACGGCGACGGTCAGCACTCGTCGAAGCATCGTTTCTCTCCCTACGCCGGCATGACCCGGATCAGGTGGACGGTCGAGGGCTTGCGAGCCCTCCTCTCAGCCCGGCGCGTTACCGGACTCCCGTGGCGAACGGGCAGTTTACGCCACGCGGTGGCACGATCGGGGCATGGCCGAGCTGCTGACCGACGACCAGGTGACCGCCGCGCTGTCGACGCTGCCCGACTGGAGCGCCGTGGACGGCGCGCTCGTCCGCACAGCGGAGCTGCCCAGCTTCGCGCAGGCGATCCAGGTGGTGAACCGGGTCGCGGAGATCGCCGAGAACGACAACCACCACCCGGACATCGACATCCGCTGGCGCACGCTGACGTTCCGGTGCAGCACCCACTCCAGCGGCGGGATCACCGCGCTGGACGTGTCACTGGCGGAGGAGATCGACGGCATCCTCGACGCGCTCGCGTGACTTCTCCCGCAGCACCACGGCGATCGCGACCAGCGTCAGCAGGCCCACCGCCGGGTACACCCAGCCCAGCAGGGACAGGTACCAGGGGCGCGGGATGATCCAGATCGACGGCTGCGCGTTGAGCAGGAACGAGATCAGGTAGCTGCCGATCGCGAGCAACCACGCCCACGCCGTGACGGCCGCGAGCCGGTGCTTCACGCCGTACACCAGCCACATCAGCGCCGGCACCGCCCACACCCAGTGGTGGCTCCACGAGATCGGCGACACCAGCAGGCCCAGGAACTGGACCGTGACGATCATGGCCAGGGTGTCCCGGGCCTTCACCGCCCACCACAGCGCCCACCCGGCCAACGCCACCGCGACCGCCACGCCCACCAGGTAGACCGGCCCGGTCTCCACGTCGTAGCCGACGGTCCGGGACAGCGCCGCGCGCAGCGACTGGTTGATCGCCGACCCGACCGGCCCGACCCGCGAGGCGTCACCGAGCAGCTGGAACCAGAACTGGTGCGACTGGCCGGCCGAGATCACGTAGCCCAGCGCGACCGTCCCGAGGAACGCGACGAACGACCACACGGCCGCCTTGTACTTGCGGGTGACCAGGAAGTAGAGGCCGGAGATCGCCGGCGTCAGCTTCACGCCCGCCGCCACGCCCACGCCCAGCCCCGCGAGCCACGGCCGCGCGCTGACCAGCGTGCCGATCAGCAACGCCGCCAGCACCAGGTTGATCTGCCCGTAGTTCAGGGTGGTGCGCACGGGTTCCACCCACACGAACAACGCCGTCCACAGCATCGCCCGGCGCGGGTCGTGGCTGCCGATCAGGCTCAGCGACTTGCGGGTCAGGAAGTACAGGCACGCCAGGCTCAGCAGCTGCCAGAACCAGCGCGCCACGCCCCACGACACCCACGACAGCGGCACGAACACGAACGCGGAGAACGGCGGGTAGGTGAACGGCAGCGCGAACTGATCGGAGAACTCCTTGAGCCGCCACTGGTAGAGCTCACCGGTGAACAGCTCGGGCGAGGCGTTGCGGTAGACCATCAGGTCCACCATCGTCATCTTCGCCTGGAGCGCGACCATCGCCAGGTGGCCGGCCAGGGACAGCCCCAGCAGCCACGGCGCGACCTTGAGCACGCGCGCTTCCAGCCTGATCACGCTACCTCCACCACGATCGTGTGAATTGCACGACTGTCGGGCCACGAAACCGGGTACCCGGACGTCTGGACGAGTGGGAGATCTACGCAAGGGGATTCGTATGACCGCCGACATCGTCGTGTTCACCGTCGCCGCGCTCGGCATGCTGGCCACAGCAGGTGGCGTGTTCGCACTCGCCCGCCACAGCCGCAACCAAGTGCGGTGACCGGAATCGGGTTCGGACAGTACCCGACCGCAGCGCCAGGACTCGCACCCCTCGGGTGCGGGTCCTGATCTTTTTTGTTCCGCCTTTGTGCGCACACGGCGGTTGCCGGTCCGCCTAAAGTGATGTGAAGCACACGCTGTGGGGGAGGGCGTGCGATGACCGCATCGACGCTGGCGCAAGACCCGGACGACGACCCACGGCAGGCCGGTGCCGCGGGCGCCGAACTCGCGGAGGTCGTGTTCACACCGGCCGAGCGGTGGGGGTGGCGGTTCGCCCCGCCGGCGCCGCCCGACGAGGAGCCCGAGGACGTCGAGCCGCGCTGGCAGGAGCCGCCCGAGCTGGTCACGCGCGAGGAGGAGCACCGCAGGCTGCTCAAGCGGCTGCCCTGGATGGGCGCGGCCGGCGGGATCGTGTCCGCGGGCGGGGTGGCCGCCGCGTCCGCCGGGCTGGGGGTCGGGGGCGCGGTGCTGTCGGTCTTCGTGGTGGCCGGTGTGGCGGTCAAGGCGTTGTTGCCGCTGGTGGAGCGGCAGTCCGCGCTGCGCGAGAGCCGGGCGCAGCGGCAGCACGAGCGGCAGGTGTTCGAGCAGCAGCACGCCGAGTGGCGCAAGCGCGAGGACGCCCGCGACCGGCGCAGGCGGCAGCACGACGCGGCCTCGCGGTGGTTCCCCGTGCGCCTGGACGCCGGGACCGCGCGGGTGGACGTGTTCGGGGGCGGCGGCGCGGGGTGGAAGGACCTGATCACCACGGTCGGCAGCACCGTTCTGCGATCCGGCGACGACGTGCTGGTGGTGGACTTCAGCGAAGAGGACGTCGGCGCGGGCTTGGCGGCGTTGGCGCGCACGGCCGGCTTGCCGGTGTCGACGGCTCGGCTCATGCAGGACCAGAGCCTGTTGCAGGGGCTCGACCCGGACGAGGTGGTGCGGGTGGTGGCCGGCGCGGTCGCCTCGCACCGCACGCCGACCGAGGCCGCGGACCTGCGGGTGGTGGCGGCGGAGGTGCTCACCACGGTCGTCGAGTGCCTCGACGAGCCGGTCACGTTCGCCCGATTATCCGCGGCGCTGCGGGTCGTGCGCGGCCACGGGTACCACGGGCGCACCCGGCAGCGGTTGAGCCTGGCCGAGGCCGGGCGGCTGACCGGGCGGATCGACCTCGTCGGCACCACACCCCGCGTCGCCGACGCCCTCCAAGCGCTGGCCCACCTGACCGAACTGCTCGCGGTCGACACCGAGACCGCGCCGCCGTCCACCTGGTCCGGCCCCGGCCTGACCGTGCTGACCAGCGGCGGCGCCGACGCCGACCGCAAGGACTTCCTGGACCGGGTGCTGTTCCAGCGGGTCGTGCACGCGCTGCGCACGGGTCTGCCGGGCAGCGGCCGGGACGTCCTGTTCGTCGCGGGCGCGGACCGGATGGGCTTGGACAACCTGGAGGCGCTGGCCAAGCAGGCGGGGCTGGCCAAGGTGCGGCTGGTCCTCCTGCTGGAGCACCTGCGCGGCGACCTGGTGGACCTGCTCGGCACGGCGGGCAGCGCGGCGATCCTCATGCGCCTGGGCAACGCCGACGAGGCCGAGTCGGCGGCCCGGTTCGTCGGCCGGCGGCACCGCTTCGAGGACACCGGGACGTCGGTTCAGACCGGCACCACGCTCACAGAGAGCACCTCCACCTCGCACAGCACGCAGGCCGGCACCAGCGAGACCGAAGGCACGCAGCGGACCACACCCCGGGACGCGGGCCTGTTCGACTGGCGCGCGGGCACCAAGGGCACGTCCAGCGGGGTCGGCACGTCGGAGTCCAAGACCTGGTCAGAGAGCACCAGCCAGTCGATCGCCGACGCCGAGAGCACCACCACCTCCCGGTCCCGGGTGTACGAGTACGAGGTGGAGCCGACGGTGTTCCAAGGCCTGCCGCCGACCGGGTTCGTGATGGTGGAGAACGGCCCGAACGGCCGGACCGTCGTCCACGGCGACTGCGACCCCCGGATCACGCTGCTGCGCCGCGTCGCCCTCGAACCCCGGCCCGGCGATGCCTGAGGACTTCGCGGGCGCGGTGTTCCACCGCCTGCGCACCACCCCGCGCCGCCCGACCGAACCCGACCGCCCCGACCCCGTGCCCGCGCAGCTGTTCGCGGCGCTCAGCGGGGCGTACGCCGAGCTGGGGCCGGAGGACCTGCTGGTCGCGGCCTGGCAACGGGAACCCGGTGACCCGCGGCTGCGCGTCCTGTTCGGCGGACGTCCCGGCTTCCCGCCCGCGCGCGGCGGCGCGCCCGGCGACCGCGTCCCCCTGCTGTACCCGCCGGGCAGCCACGCCGAGGTGGTGGACACCGCCGAGGTCCTGGCGTCGTGGGAGCGGTACCCGGCGTGGGTCGTGTGCACCGGGCAGGCCGACGCGCTGTGGACCCCCGACGACGCCCGCCGGCAGCAGAACCGCGGCGGGTTCGACGACTACGTGGCCCACCTCGGCGACGAGTTCGTGTGGCTCACCCTCGCCCGGCCGCTGCCCGCCGACCACGTCGACCGCGAACTGGTCGAACTGGCCGTGCGCATCCCCGAGCTGCGGCTGCGCGAGCGCGACGAGGCCAGCCGGATCGCACTCCAGCGGGCCTCCGGCCGGTACCGGGACCTGGCCCGCGCCCGCACGACCGGGCTGTGGCACGTCCGCGTCCTGGTCGCGAGCGGGACACCCGCGGCGGCGCGACGGGCGGCGGCCCTGCTGTGCGGCGCGTCGGACCTGGACGACCTGCCGTACGCGCTGGCCCCGGCGGGCGCGCCGACGTCGTTCGCCCAGGCGCTCGCCACGACCGTGAGCACGGAAGACGGCCACGCCGCCCCGTTCCCGGCGACCAGCGAACTGCTCGCGGCGCTGGCCCGGCCGCCCAAGCGCGAGCTGCCCGGCGTGCACGTGGTCGAGCGGGCGGACTTCGACGTGACACCGGAGGTGGACGGCCCGATCGAGGTGGGCGCGGTGCTCGACGACGCCGACCGGCCGGCGGGCACGTTCACCGTCACCACCGACACCCTCAACCGGCACGCGTTCGTGGCGGGCGCGACCGGCGCGGGCAAGTCGCAGACCGTGCGCCACCTGCTGGAGCAGCTGCACCGCGACGGCGTGCCGTGGCTGGTGATCGAGCCCGCGAAGGCCGAGTACGCGCGGATGGCGGGCCGGGTCGGCCCGGTGACCGTGATCCGGCCGGGCGCGCCGGACGCCGTCCCGGTCGGCCTGAACCCGCTGGAACCCGCGCCCGGCTTCCCCATCCAGACCCACATCGACCTGGTCCGGGCGCTGTTCCTGGCCGCGTTCGAGGCGGAGGAGCCCTTCCCGCAGGTGCTCAGCCACGCCCTGACCCGCTGCTACACCGACCTGGGCTGGGACCCGGTGGTCGGCGAGCCGCGCCTGGCCGGCGTGACGCCGAGGTTCCCAGGGTTGCGGGACCTCCAGCGGACGGCGCTGGAGGTGGTGGCGGGCATCGGGTACGGGCGGGAGATCACCGACAACGTGCGCGGGTTCATCGACGTGCGACTGGGTTCGCTGAGGCTGGGCACGCCGGGCCGGTTCTTCGCGGGCGGGCACCCGCTGGACGTGGCGGAACTGTTGCGGCGCAACGTGGTGCTGGAGATCGAGGACGTCGGCAACGACCAGGACAAGGCGTTCCTCATCGGCGCGGTGCTGATCCGGCTGCACGAGCACCTGCGGGTGCGGCACCGGTCCACGCCCGTGGTCGGGCTGCGGCACGTGACCGTGATCGAGGAGGCGCACCGGCTGCTGAAGAACGTGCTGCCCGGCAGTCCGGCGGCGCACGCGGTGGAGCTGTTCACGGCGCTGCTGGCGGAGATCCGGGCGTACGGCGAGGGGATCGTGATCGCGGAGCAGATCCCTTCGAAGATCGTGCCCGATGTCGTGAAGAACACCGCGCTGAAGATCATCCACCGGCTGCCGGCGGCGGACGACCGTGAGCTGCTCGGGGCGACGGTGAACCTGGACGAGGCGCAGTCGCGGCACGTGGTGTCCCTGCCGCCGGGCCGTGCGGTCGCGTTCGCCGACGGCATGGACCGTCCGGTGCGGGTGGCCGTGCCTCTGGGTCAGGACCGGGAGGCGTTGCTACCCGGTCCGCCCGCGTCGGTCCTGCGCCCGCGCAGCGCCGCCTGCGGACCGCTGTGCGCGGCAGCGCCGTGCGTGCTGCGCGAGGTCAACCGGGCGGCCCACTTGGCTGCCGAGCCCAGGTTCGTCCTGTGGATCGAACTCCTGACGGCAGCACACGTGGTGGGCCGCCCCGCCCCCGTTCCGGGCGCCGAGTGGGTGAAGGGTTTGCCCTCAGACCGACGAACCCTGGAATGCGCCGTCTCCCATCGGGTGGACGCGGCCGTAGACCGCCGCTACCGCTCGCTGGCCCAGCACTACCAACCGGAAGCCCTGGCCGCACACCTGACCACCGCCGCCCTGACCGTGGTCGACGGTGGCCCGGGATGCCCCGCCGAGCCACCGTGGCAAGCCGGCCGCTACCGCTGGGTGGACGTGCTGGCGGCCCTGAAGTCCTCGCCGTCCGACGCCCCACCCCACCCGTCCACCGAGTCGTGGGCAGCCCGCGGCCTGCACCTCCCCGGAGCCACGACAGGCGCCCAACTCGACGCCCTCCGCAGCCACCCGGACTCGTGGCGCCCTTCCACGGTGACCGGCGACGCCGAGGTCCACGAGGCGGCGGCCCAACTGAGCCGAGCCCCCGACCGCCGTGCCCGTCTGGCGGAGGCGACCAGATTCCTCGACTCGGGCATGACCCTGGCCCTGGACCTGTTCACCCCGAGAAAGGCGGACCGATGAGCACCGATTCCGGCTCCACCACCAGCTCCGACACCGGCCCTTCCGGCTCAGCCGACTCGTGGTCGTCCGTCGAGTCCTCCGTGGGAACGCCGGAGGTCGTGGACGCGGAACGCCTGATCGACCGCGAACGTCCGGCGGCGGAACACGTCGACCTGGAGAGCGTCCCTTTGACCCATGTCGACACGCGCACCGGGAACCGATGCGGGTACATCGACGAGTGGGAGCTGCTGGTGCGCGAGGTGGGGCTCGGGAGCCGGGAAGCCGAACACATGAGCCCGGAGGAATTCCACCAGACCGGCCGTTTCGAGCCGATCACCTAGCCCGACGCACCCTCGACAGGGCTGGTCAGTGGCCCGCATGGCGGCTGGTCACTATCTTTGTGCCATGACCGCACTGCCGGACTGGATGCGCCCGCCGCGCCCCGAAGGCTGGTTCGCGGAGGACCTGGACCGCCTCCCCGAGGCGCCTCGCCACACTGAGCTGATCGACGGAGCACTCGTTTTCACGATGTCGCCTCAGCGGGTGTGGCACGCCCGTGTCGTCACGGCTCTCACCACGGCTCTCACCAGCCAGGCACCTGTCGGCATCGAGGTGGACCGCGAAGTCACCATCCGCCTGGACGCGCGCAACCGCCCAGAGCCCGACATCCTCGTCACCACCGCAGCGGTCGATCCCGACCGGACCTGGTTCGCGCCTGAAGACGTGCTGCTCGCGGTAGAGGTGACCTCACCGGAGTCCGAACACCGCGACCGGACGGTCAAGCTGCGCAAGTACGCCGAGGCCGGGCTGCGGCACTACTGGCTGGTCGAGGAGGAAGACAGCCGGCCCGTCGCGCACGTGTACGAGCTGGACGAGCCGACCAGGACCTACGCCCCGGCCGGCATCTTCCGCGGCACTCTCGCCCTGGCCATGCCGTTCCCGATCACCATCGACCTCGACGGCCTCTTCCCGACCGCGGCCTCCCGGTAACACAGCACGGGCTACCGGCACGACGCGAGAACAGCGAGCCCGCTCTGATCGCGGGTCAGAGCGGACGGGTCCAGGTGGCCAGTCGAGCGGCGGTCTCCCGGTAGTCCGCCGTGCCGGTCGACACGGCGATCACCAGGTCGTACGCGTCGTCCTCCGGTGCGTCCAGGTCGAGGTCGTTGAGGCCGTAGAAGACGAACGTCCCCATCCACGACAGGCGCTTGTTGCCGTCCACCAGCGGGTGGTTGCGTGCCAGGGACTCCAGCAGCACCGCTGCCTTCTCGTGGATCGACGGGTAGGCGTCGCGGCCCATCAGGGACACCTGCGGCCGGTGCGCGGCCGAGTCGAGCAGCCCGAGGTCGCGGACCTTGGGCACGCCGAGGTCGGTCGCGAGGGTCAGCAGGTCGTCCAGGGTGAGGTAGGCGATCACTGCGCGAGCCGGTCGAGCAGCGACGCGTAGCGCTGCCGACCCTCCTGCGACAGGTCGCGGACCTTGGCGTCCCGCACCCGGCGCGCGGCGCTGTCCAAGATCGCCCGCACCGCGGCCTCGTGCTTGCTGACCCCGTCCTGCTCGGCCAGCAGCGCCAAGGCCCGCTCCTGCTCGTCGGTCAGCCGAAGGGTCATCGCCATGCGCTCATGCTACCAACTTGGTAGCAAGATCACGTGACCTCAGACGTTGAAGCGGAACTCCACCACGTCGCCGTCCGCCATCACGTAGTCCTTGCCCTCCATGCGGACCTTGCCGGCAGCCTTCGCCGCCGCCATCGAGCCGGCCGCGACCAGGTCCTCAAACGAGACCACCTCGGCCTTGATGAAGCCGCGCTCGAAGTCCGTGTGGATGACGCCCGCCGCCTGCGGCGCGGTCGCGCCCTTGGGGATGGTCCACGCCCGGGATTCCTTCGGGCCCGCCGTCAGGTAGGTCTGGAGGCCCAGGGTGTGGAAGCCGGCTCGGGCCAGGGCGTGCAGGCCCGGCTCGTGCTGGCCGATGGACTCCAGCAGCTCGCGCGCGGACTCCTCGTCCAGCTCCAGCAGTTCCGCCTCGACCTTGGCGTCCAGGAACACCGCGTCCGCCGGGGCGACCAGTTCCCGCAGTTCCTTCAACTTGGCCTCGTCGGTCAGCACGCCCTCGTCGGCGTTGAACACGTAGAGGAACGGCTTGGTGGTCAGCAGGCTCAGTTCGCGCAGCAGGTCGCCGTCCACCTCGCCCTGCGCCGAAAACAGCGTGCGGCCGGAGTCGAGGATCGCGCGGGCCTTGAGGGCCGCGTCCAGGGCCGGGCGGCGGTCCTTGACCGTCCGGGCCTCCTTCTCCAGCCTCGGCACGGCCTTCTCCAGGGTCTGGAGGTCGGCGAGGATCAGCTCGGTGTTGATCGTCTCGATGTCGGCCGCCGGGTCCACGCGACCGTCGACGTGCACCACGTCGTCGTCGGCGAACACCCGGATGACCTGGCAGATCGCGTTGGCCTCGCGGATGTTGGCGAGGAACTTGTTGCCCAGGCCGGCGCCTTCGGACGCGCCCTTGACGATGCCCGCGATGTCGACGAACGACACCACGGCGGGCACCTCGCGCTCCGAGCCGAAGATCTCCGCCAACTTGCCGAGGCGGGCGTCCGGCAACGGCACCACGCCGACGTTGGGCTCGATGGTCGCGAACGGGTAGTTCGCCGCGAGCACGTCGTTGCGCGTGAGGGCGTTGAACAGGGTGGACTTGCCGACGTTGGGCAGGCCGACGATACCGAGGGTCAAACTCACGGGGGGTGAGTCTACGCGGTGGGACGCCGTGTCCGATTCCCGCGAGACCCCTGGTGCCGGCGGTGGCACAGTGACAGGCATGTTGGTCGACGCCGAACGTGCCTACCGGGCGGTCGCCGCCCGGGACGCCCGGTTCGACGGGTGCTTCATCCTGGCGGTCCGCACCACCCGGATCTACTGCCGCCCGTCGTGCCCGGCGGTCACGCCCAAGCAGCGCAACGCCGAGTTCTACCCGACCGCCGCCGCCGCGCAGTCGGCCGGCTACCGGGCGTGCCGGCGGTGCCTCCCGGACGCCGTGCCGGGCTCCCCGGAGTGGAACCTGCGGGCCGACCTGGCCGCGCGGGCCATGCGGCTCATCGCGGACGGGGTCGTCGAGCGCGACGGCGTGCCGGGCCTGGCCGCGCGCCTCGGGTACTCCGAGCGCCACCTGACCCGCGTGCTGACCGCCGAGCTGGGCGCCGGCCCGTTGGCCCTCGCCCGGGCGCACCGGGCGCACTCCGCCCGCCTGCTGATCGAGACCACGGACCTGTCGTTCACCGACATCGCGTTCGCGGCCGGATTCGCCAGCGTGCGGCAGTTCAACGACACCATCCGGGCCGTGTTCGCGGCGACGCCGTCGGAGATGCGGTCCAAGCGCAAGGTCGTCGGCACGGCGGGGCGGATCACGCTGCGCCTGCCCTACCGGCCGCCGTTCGACGCGGCGGGGCTGTTGGCGCAGTTCAGGGCGTCGGCGATCCCGGGCGTGGAGCACGTCACGGACACCTCGTACGCGCGGTCGCTGCGGCTGCCGCACGGGCAGGCGACGGTGCTGCTGGAGCCCGCCGACGGCTACGTGTCGTGCTCGCTGCGGCTGGCCGACCTGCGCGACCTGGGCAGCGCGGTGTCGCGCGTGCGACGCCTGCTCGACCTGGACGCCGACCCGCAGGCGGTGGACGAGTTCCTCGGCGGCGACCCGCTGCTGCGCCCCCTCGTCCGGGCGCATCCCGGCGTGCGGCTGCCGGGCAGCGTGGACGGGGCCGAGACCCTGCTGCGCGCGCTGGGGCACGTGTTCCCCGGCGAACCGCTGGACATCCCGGACGGGCCGGTGACCCACCTCTACCCGGCGCCCGCCGACGTCGACTCGCCCGTCGCGGCGGCGCTGGCGTCCGGCGCGCTGGTGGTGGACGTGGGCCGCGACGCCGAGGAGCTGGAGGCCGAGCTGGCCGCGTTCCCCGGCGTCGGCCCCCGGGTCGCCCGGTACGTCGTGATGCGCGTGCTCGGCGCCCCCGACATCCCTTTGACCACGGACAACACGGCGTGGCGGCCCTGGCGGTCGTACGCCGAGATGCACCTCGGGAGGACCGCGTGACCACCGCCTTCACATCCACTGTGGACACTCCGATCGGCCCCTTCACCGCCGTGGTGGCGGCGGACGGCGCCGTGCTGGCCAGCGGCTGGACGGACTCCCTGGACGACCTGCTGCCCCAGGTGTCCCCGTCCCTGCGCCCGACGACCGTCACCACCCGCAGCGACCTGGGCGAGGTGACCCGGGCCGTGCGCGACTACCACGCCGGCGACCTGGCGGCGATCGACGACGTCCCGGTGCGGCAGCGGTCCGGCGAGTTCAGGGAACAGGCGTGGACGGCCCTGCGCACGGTGCCGGCGGGCAAGCCGGTGAGCTACGCCGACTACGCCCTCCTGGCCGGCCGTCCCTCGGCCGTCCGCGCGGCGGCGTCGGCCTGCGCCCGCAACGCGGCAACCCTCTTCGTCCCCTGCCACCGCGTGGTCCGAACCGGCGGCGCGATCGGCAACTTCCGCTGGGGCGTCGACGTGAAGCGCTGGCTGCTCGCCCACGAGGAGTCCGCGGCCTGACGGCTGACAGCGAAACCGGTGGCACGGGACCTCACACAGGCGTTACCTGGACAGCATGAGCTCCGTGCTGATCGGGGTGGAGAACATCTCCACGCCCAAGTGGGCCAAGGTGGGGCGCAAGGCCGCGACGGTCAGCTTCGGCAAGGCGCTGCGCAGCCTGCCCGAAGCGATCCGCGTGGTCCTCCGGCTGGCCTGGCGGACCTCCCCCGGCCTGACCGTCGCCGCCGGGATCGTGCACGTGGTCAGCGGCTGTGTGACGGCGTTCGGGCTGCTGGCCACCGCGGACGTGTTCACCGCGCTGCTGCGGGACGGGCCGACGCCGGAGCGGGTGGCCCAGTCGTTGCCGGCGCTGGCCGTGGTGGTGGGCTCGTACGCCGTGCGGGCGTTGCTGGACACCGCCGTGGCGGCCGTGGAGAGTTCGCTGCGGCCCAGGGTGTCGCGGGCGGCGAACGACGAGGTCACGGCCGTGCTGGTGCGGGCGGAGCTGCTGGCGTTCGAGGACGCCGACTTCCGCGAGCTGGCCCGCCAGGGCGGTCGGCACGGGGTGCGTGGCCTGGAGAGCAGCCTGCGCTACCTGGCCGACCTGGTGTCGTCGTGCATCACGATGATCGCCGCGATCGTCACGGTCGGCCTGCTCAACCCGTGGCTGGCCCCGGCGCTGTTGCTGGCGGCCGTGGCGAACGCGTGGGCCTCGGCCCGGGTGTCCAAGCTGCGGTACGAGCACTTCCTGGACTCGGTCACCCGCAACATCCGCAAGGGCGTGGTCGAGGAGGTCGCCACCGACCGGGACTTCGCCCTCGAACGGCACGCCCTCACCCTCCAGGAACGCCTCCTGGCCGAGCACCGGCGCATCGCGGACTCCCTGATGGGCGACGAGATCCGCATGGCGCACAAGACGAACCTGGTCCGCCTCACCGGCCGGGCGCTGGCCGGTCTCGGCACCGGCTTCGCCTACGCGGTGCTCGGCGTCCTGCTCTACTCGGGCGGCATGGAGCTGGCCCTCGCGGGCACGGCGCTGCTGGCGATGCGCACCGGCTTCTCGTCCCTGTCCACCACGACCCGGGCGATCAACTCGATCTACGAGGACTCCTTCTACATCGACTTCTACCGGAAACTGCTGGCCGAGGGCGCGGAACGGGCCCAGGGCTCGTCACCGACGACGGCGCCGCCGGACCCGGAGCTGATCACCCTCGACCACGTCACCTTCCACTACCCCGGCAAGCAGACCCCGGCGCTGGACGACGTGAGCCTCACCGTCCGCCGCGGCGAGGTCATCGCCCTGGTCGGCGAGAACGGCTCCGGCAAGACCACCCTGGGCAAGGTGCTGACCGGCCTGTACCCGGTCGACGCGGGCGCGGTCCGGTGGGACGGCGTCGACCTGGCCGAGGCCGACAAGACGTCGATCCACTCGTCCATCGCGGTCATCGCCCAGGACCCGGCCCAGTGGCCGATGACGGCCCGCCGCAACGTGACCGTGGGCCGCCTGGACCGCGAGGACGACCAGGCCTGGCAGGACGCCGTGGCGCGCTCGGGCGCGGACGAGGTCCTGGCCACCCTGCCCGCGGGCGAGGACACCGTGCTGTCCCGCCAGTTCAACGACGGCCAAGACCTCTCCGGCGGCCAGTGGCAGCGCATGGGCATCGCCCGGGGCATGTACCGCGACGCGGCGGTCCTGGTGGCCGACGAACCCACCGCCGCCCTGGACGCCAAGGCCGAGGCCCGGGTGTTCGAGGGCCTGCGCGAGGCGGCGGCGAGGCGCACGACGATCCTGGTCACCCACCGCCTGGCCAACATCCGCAACGCCGACCGGATCGTCCTGCTGGACAAGGGGAAGATCGTCGAACAGGGCACCCACGACGAACTGATGGCCTTGCGGGGCCACTACCACGAACTCTTCGAACTCCAAGCCGCCGCCTACCGGGGCGACCTGCTGTCCCCCACGGATGAGGCCGCCTGACCGGTCAGGCCACGATCTCCAGGGACGACCCGGCGCGGGACTTGCGCACCTTCAGCCGGGTCGGGATCCGCTGCCGCAACTCCTCCACGTGCGACACCAGACCGACCACCCGCCCGCCGGCACGCAACTCGTCCAGGACCGTCATCACCAGCTCAAGCGTGTCGGCGTCCAGGGTGCCGAAACCCTCGTCGATGAAGAGCGTGTCCAACACCGCCCCAGCCGCGACCACGTCGGACAGCCCCAACGCCAACGCCAGCGAGGCCAGGAAGGACTCCCCTCCGGACAACGTCTTGGTGGACCGCTGACGACCCGAGTAGTCGTCGAGCACGTCCAACCCCAACCCACCGCGCGTCCCCCGCGGCCCGGCCTCGACCGAGTGCACGAACCGATAACGCCCCTGGCTCATGCGTTCCAGCCGGGCGCTGGCGGCCACCGCCACCTCCTCCAACCGGGCGGCCAACACGTACGTGCGCAGGGTCATCTTCTTCGCGTTCTGCCCCTGCCCGTTGATCACGTCGGTGAGCGCGGCCAGTTCCGCGTACTCCGCCTCGACCGGCTCCAGCTCCACCCACGCGGCGGCCAGCCGCTCGGCCAGGGTCTCGGCCCGGCGGGCGTCCCGGCGGGCGGCGGACAGGGCGGAGGCGGCCTTTTCGGCCTCGGCGGTCGCGGTGCGGAACGCGGATTCGGCGGCGGCCAGGTCGACTTCGGCGTCCGGGTCCACATCGGACAGTTCGGCCAGCACGGACTCCGCGGTGACCTTCGCGTCCTCGACCTTGCGAATGCGGGTTTCCAGGGCCTCCACCGCGTCCTCGGCGCGGACGGCGGCCACGGCGTCGGCGACGTCGGCGAAGCCCGCCTCGGCGGCCAGCCTCGACACCTCGACGCGCTGCTCGGCCAGGCGTTCCGCGCACTCCGCGACGGCGGTGCGGCGGTCGGCGAGGGTGGCCAGCGCGTCGGCCAGGTCGAGCAGGTGGGCACGGCGGGCGGTGACGTCGGGGAAGTCGCCGCGGGCCTCCTCCAGGCGGTCGGCGCGTTCCCGGACGGTCTCGGACAGCTCGACGTGCAGGGTGGTCACCTCGGCGACCTCGCGTTCCAGCGCGGTCCGGTCGGCGGCGGCGGACTCGACCTCGCGCTCCAGCTCGGCCAGTGCCCGCGCGCGCTGTTCGCGTTGTGCCGCAACGGCTTTGACCGCCCGGTGTTCGGCCAGCAGCACGTCCGGGTCCTGGTCGCCGACCACCTCGCGCAGCGCGGCGAGCCGGTTCTCCGCGTCCTGCAACGACTTCTCGGCGGCGGCCCGGCGGTCGGCGGCGGTCTGCTCGGTGTCGGCGGCGCGGTCCTCGTCGGCCCCGGTGACCGCGTTGAGCATCGGTTCGGCGGGGGCCGGGTGGTCCTTCGAGCCGCACACCGGGCAGGCGTGCCCGCCGCGCAGCGCGGTGGCGAGTTCGACGGCCATGCCGTCCAGGCGCTGCTTGCGGACCTGGAGGAGGACGTCCCGCGCCCGCTGGTGGGCGTCGACCGCGACCCGCCGGGCGTCGTCGGCCGTGCGCACGGCGAGTTCGGCGGCCGGGATGTCCCGAGCGGCCGACGCCTTCGCCGCCACCGCGTCGAGCCGGGCGGCGGCCAGCGCGGCCTCCTCGGCCTCGGCACGGGCGACGGCGAGCCGGTCCGGCACCTCGTCCAGCGCCCTGAC
Source organism: Saccharothrix sp. CCNWYY140 (assembly GCF_037401995.1). Lineage (NCBI taxonomy): Bacteria > Bacillati > Actinomycetota > Actinomycetes > Pseudonocardiales > Pseudonocardiaceae > Saccharothrix > Saccharothrix sp. CCNWYY140. Next base: position 9,123 of record NZ_JBBEGC010000085.1, on the reverse strand, counting down.
CAGCTTGTCCAGCTTCTCCGACGCCGTCGCCGCCCGCCGCTCCAACTCGACGAGCCGCCGCTGGTCGTCCCGCTGCCGCTGCGCCTCCTCGGCCAACCAGGTCAGCCCACCGGCCTCTTCCCGGAACCGCTCCCCGTCCGCCCTCAGCTCCGCGGCGGCCACTTTGTCGGTCCCCCCTGGGACAATGGAACCGGGGGCCGGAGGCCACGCGTACCCCAACTCGACCAGCGCCCGAGCGGCGGCGGACTCCTGCGCCTCCATCGACGCCAGGGCGCGCTCCCACCGCTCGGCGGCCAGACGCGCGGGCACCACGACCGACGCCCGCCGCGCCGCGTCCCGCTCCCGCACCCACGCCACCCGGTGCGGCTCGATCTCGGCACACCGCGCCAACGCGTCCCGGGCCCCGCGCACCCGCGAAACCCGCGAGGCCAGCTCGTCCGCCGCACGCCAAGCCGCCTCCGCGACCGACCGCGCGCCGGCTGTCTCCGCCGCCCGCGCCGCGGCCTCGCGCTCGGCCTCGGCCAGCCGCTTCACCAGGGAGCTCAGCCACTCCGGGTCGCCGCCGTCCTCCGGCACGTCCTCCCGCGCGACCTCCGCCACCCGCTGCACCAGGTCCCGGTTGGCCAGCCGCAACCGCTCCAGCTCACGCCCGCGCGCCACCCGCCGGTCGCGGAACCAGCGCTCCACGTCCACGAACCGCTCGGTCCCGAACAGCCGCTCCAGCAGCTTCTCCCGCTCGGCGGTCTCGGCGCGCAGGAACTTCGCGAACTCGCCCTGCGGCAGCAGCACCACCTGGAAGAACTGCTCGGCGGTCATCCCGAGCAGGCTCTCCACCTCGCGCGCCACCTCGTCGACGCGGCTGTGGCCCTCGCCCTCCCAGCCGCTGATCCAGGTCAGCGACGCCTTCGCGTGCTGCCGGGTGAACCCGTCGCCGCGCTTCTTGGGCCGGTCGTACTCGGGGCTGCGCACGACCCGGAACCGCCGACCGCGCACGGTCAGCTCCAGCGCCACCTCGGTCACCGTGTCCCGGTCCGCGTAGTCGCACCGCAGGCGCTTGGCCTCGTTGCGCGCCCCCGGCACCCGGCCGAACAGCGCGAACGCCACCGCGTCCAGCAACGTCGTCTTGCCCGCGCCGGTGTCACCGTGCAGGAGGAACAACCCGTCCGCGCCCAGCAGGTCGAAGTCGACCTCCTCGCGGCCCGCGTAGGGGCCGAACGCGGTGACCTCCAGCCGGTGCAGCTTCACGACTCCCCCTCGCGCGCCGCCGCGGCGATCGCCTCCCGCAGCAGCAGCAGTTCCCGCTCGTTCGGCGGCTCGCCCCGCACGTCCTCCAGGAAGCAGCAGCCGATCTCCTCGTCGCTGCGCCCCCGCACCCGCTCGGCGAACCGCAGCTCGTCGACCCGGCCGTCCGCCGGCCGCCACTCCACGTGCACCGCGTGCGGGAACCGGGCCTGCAACCGGCGCAACGAGTCCAGCGGCCGGACCCGGTCGGTCAGCACGGCGGACACGAAGTGGTCCTCGGCCGGCGTGTGGTCGGGGTCCAGCAGCAGGTCCTCCAGCTCGCCGGTCAGCCTGGTCAGCCGCCGCGGCACCGGCAGCGCCCGCCGCTCGACGCCGCCCAGTCCGGAGGCGTCCACGTCCACCAGCCACACCGACTTGACCTGCTGGGTCTCCGAGAACGAGTACGCCAGCGGGCTGCCCGAGTACCTGAGGCCCTCGGCCAGGGTCTGCTGCCCGTGCAGGTGGCCGAGCGCCACGTAGTCCACGCCCGCGAACACCCCGGCCGGCACGTCCTGCACACCGCCGACCGCGATGGTCCGCTCCGACTCGCACGGCTCGCCACCGGTCACGAACGCGTGCGCCAGCACGACCGACCGCGTGCCCGCGCGTCCCGCGAGGTCCTCCCGGACCCGGCGCATCGCCTCGGTCAGCACGGCCTCGTGCCCCTTGCCCTCGACGCCCAGCGCGTGCCGCGCGGTCTCCGGCTCCAGGAACGGGATCCCGTACACCGCGACCGGGCCGTGCGCGTCGGAGAACAGCACCGGCTCGTGCAGGTCGGCCACGCGGGTCCGCAGGTGCAACCCACCCGCGGCGGCGAACCCGCCGAACAGGCCCAGGCGCGCGGCGGAGTCGTGGTTGCCGGGCGTGACGACGACCTGCGCGCCGGCTGCGCGGATGCGTTCCAGCACCCGCGTGCAGACGGCGATCGCCTCGGCGTTGGGCACGGCCCGGTCGAACAGGTCACCCGCGACCAGCACCAGGTCCACGCCCTCGTCGGACACGAGGTCGGCCAGCCCGCCCAGCACCGCCTCCTGCTCCGCGAGCAGGTCGCGGCCGTGGAACGTCCGTCCCACGTGCCAGTCGGACGTGTGCAGCAACCGCATGGCGGCCCACGCTAGGGGCGAGCGCCGGCCGCTCCCGGTAACCGACTCGGCGTGTCGCTCGAACGTGTGATCGGGTGCACGTGCGCGATGATCGGACCCATGACAGCGGTCCTGACGACGGCGGCGGTGGTCGTCGCGCTCCTGCTCGCCGGCGCGCTCGTGTTCGTGTGGCGGCTCTACCAGGACGGCATCCGGCGCACCGACGCCGCGCTGGCCGCCGTGCAGCGCGAACGGGAGCGGGGTGACGCGACCTACCTGGCCCTCCAGCGCTACGAGGTGGCGTTCTCGTCCGTGAGCGGGCGCGGTGAGCTGGGCGAACGGGTGCTGGTGGAGACGGCTCGCGCGCTGGGGCTGCGCGAGGGCGTGCACTTCCGGCTCCAGGTGGACGTGGCCGGCGGCGGGTCGGTGCGGCCGGACCTCGTGCTGGAGGTCGGCGGCGGCCGGCAGGTGCCGGTGGACGCGAAGATGAGCATGGCCACGTGGGCGGAGGCGGTCGAGACCGACGACCCGACCGAGCGGTCCGACGCGCTGCGCGTGCACGTGCGCAACATCCGGGCGCGGGCGGCGGAGCTGGCGGGCAAGGGCTACCAGCGGTGGGCCGACGCGATCTACGGGACGGTCATGTTCGTGCCCAACGACGGCGCGGTGGTGGCCGCGCTGGACACCGACCCCGAGCTGCTGCGGTGGCTGCTGGACCGGCGGGTGTTCCTGTGCGGGCCGACCGGTTTCGCCGTCATCGCCTCGGCGGCGCTGTTCGCGGTGACCGACCGGGCGTTGGCCGACGACGTCGAGCAGGTGCGGGCGCAGGCGTCCTCCGCGCACCGGGCGGCGGACGCGGCGATCGACGCGGTGAACCTGTCCAGCACGCACTTGCAGCGGTTCCTGTCCGCGCGGCGGAGGGAGCTGGACGCGTTGGAGGGCTTCCGGGCGGCGGTGGAACCGCTCACGGCGGCGTCGTCCAACCCCAAGCCCGTGTCGTTCGTGCGACGGTCTGAAGAGGGCGTCAGTGCACCCTTGGAGGCGCGGGAGGCGTAATAGAGTGTGTGGACCCCGCAGTCGAACGAGGAGTGGGCGTGACCGCTGCAACGCGCGAGCCGGAGGACGACGAGCTGGACGCCGTCCGCTGGAACGACCGCGCCCTCTTCGGCTCCTTCCGCGGTCTGCCCTGGTGGGCGGCGGTGCTCAGCACGTTCGTGCTGGCCATCGTCGGCACTTACATAGACGTGTCGTCGTCCACCGAGAAGACCGTGGGCTGGGTGTTCGCCATCACGTTCTTCGTCGGCGCGGTCGGCGCGGTGGTGTTCGTGGAACGGCGGTCGATGTTCGGACCGGTCGTGCAGCCGCCGCTGGTGCTGGCGATCGTGGTGCCGCTGATCGTGGTGTTCACCTCGGGCCTGCCGACCGGTGGGCTGGCGACGGCGGGTCTGTCGCTGGGCAAGCCGTTGATCGACGGATTCCCGGCGATGGCGATCACCACGCTGTGCACGGTGCTGATCGGCATCCTGCGCGTGACCACGCAGAAGGACCCGAACCGGCTGACCAGGGACGAGAAGCGCGAACTGAAGCGCCGCCCTCCCGAGGACCGCCCCAAGCGCCGCGAGCCCGCTGCGGACGACGACCGCCCCCGCCGCAAGCCCGCCGCGGCCCCGTCCGACGAGCCGCGCCCGAAGCGCCCGCGCCCGTCCGGCTCGGCTTCGGGCTCCGCTTCCGGCTCCGGCGACCGCCCACGCCGCCCCCGCGACCCGTCCAAGGGCGACCGCCCAGCCCCCCGCAAGCCCCGCCCGCGCACCGACGGCTGACGGCCGGCCCTTCAGCGGCCACCTCACCGCCGCCACCAGCGCGTACCCGGCTTCGGCGCGACTGGGGGGCGGCCTCCGGCCCCCGTCTCCATGATCCCACGGGGGTACGACAATTCCGGGCGTCGACTCCGCGCATCGGCTCGGTGGGTCGGCTCGGTGGGTCGGCTCTCCGCTTCAACGACAGCGCCCCGGCGCGGCGGGTGCCGGGCCGGGGCGTCGTCGAAGTGGGTCAGGTCGTCAGCGGACCATGTCCTTGCGCAGTTCGCGCGGCAGGGCGAAGGCGATCTTCTCGTTCGCCGTGGTGATCTCCTCGACCTCGCCGTAGCCGTGGCCCGCGAGGAACTCCAGCAGCTCCATCACCAGGATGTCCGGCACGGACGCGCCGCTGGTCACGCCGACCGTGGTCACGCCCTCCAACCACGCCGGGTCGACCTCGGAGGCGTAGTCCACCAGGTACGACGCCTTCGCGCCGGCCTGCAAGGCCACCTCGACCAGCCGCACCGAGTTGGACGAGTTCTTCGACCCCACGACCAGCACCAGCTCGCACTGCGGGGCCATCGTCTTCACGGCCGTCTGCCGGTTGGACGTGGCGTAGCAGATGTCGTCGGACGGCGGCTCCTGGAGGTCCGGGAAGCGCTCCTTGAGCTGCCGCACGCGCACCATCGTCTCGTCCACCGACAGCGTGGTCTGGGACAGCCACACCACCTTGGACGGGTCGCGCACGGTCACCTTGTCGACGTCCTCCGCCGTGTCGACGAGCTGGATGTGGTCGGGGGCCTCGCCTGCGGTGCCCTCGACCTCCTCGTGGCCCTCGTGGCCGATCAGGAGGATGTCGTAGTCCTCGCGCGCGAACCGCTTGGCCTCGTTGTGGACCTTGGTCACCAGCGGGCAGGTGGCGTCGATGGTCCGCAGGCCGCGCTCGGCCGCCTCGGCGTGCACCATCGGCGACACGCCGTGCGCGGAGAACACCACGAGAGCGCCCTCGGGCACCTCGTCGGTCTCGTCGACGAAGATCGCGCCCCGCTGCGACAGGGTCTCCACGACGTGCTTGTTGTGGACGATCTCCTTGCGCACGTACACCGGGGCGCCGTACTGCTCCAGCGCCTTCTCGACGGTGACGACCGCGCGGTCCACGCCTGCGCAGTAGCCGCGCGGCTTGGCCAGGAGCACTCGCTTGTCCATGCCACCAGGGTACGGGCGCGTCCGAGCTAGGCATCCTCAGGGAGACTGCGGCAGGCTAGGCACCATGAAGCCACTGCCGCTCCCGGTCCGCCTCGCCGCCGGACTGGCGGTCACCGCCGTCGAGCAGGCCCGCAAGCTCCCGCAGCAGCTCGCGGGGCTCCCGGTGACCGTGGTCAGCGAGGCGCTCCAGCTGTCCATGCGGGTCCAGCAGACGGTGACGGAACTCGCAATCAAGGGCGACGACGCCCTGGCCGTGCTGCGGCCGGTGGAGGACGAGCCCGAGTGGGCCACGTTCGACGAGGACGAGGAATTCGACGAGCCGGAGGACGAGCCGGCCGAGGAGCCCGCGCACGACCCGTGGGAGGCCGAGGAGCGGGCGCTGGCCGCCGAACCCCCCGCCGCGCTGCCCAACTACGACGAGCTGACGCTGCCCCAGCTCCGCGCCCGCCTGCGCACGCTGTCCGCCGACGACCTGCGGCAGCTGCTGGAGCACGAGCGGACGCACGCCGGCCGCCCGGAGTTCACCGGGATGCTCGCCCGCCGCATCTCCAACCTGGACACCCACAGCACCGACACCCAGAGCACCGAAGCGCAGCAGTGACCGACGAGAAGTCCACCCCGGAGAACCCCTGGCCGGTTCGCACGGTCGCGCGCAAGATCTTCGACTGGATCAACCGCCTCGGCGACGTGTGGGTGGAGGGCCAGGTCACGCAGCTGTCCGCCCGCCCCGGCACGGCGACGGCGTTCCTGACCCTGCGCGACCCGTCGGTCGACATGTCGATGACGCTCACCGCGCCGGTCGGCATGGTCCGCGAGCTGCAACTGGCCGAGGGCAGCCGGGTCGTCGTGCACGGCAAGCCCAACTACTTCCCCAACCGGGGCACGCTGAGCCTGCGCGTGGACGAGATCCGGCAGGTCGGCATCGGCGAGCTGCTGGCCCGCATCGAGCGGCTGAAGAAGCTGCTGGCCGCCGAGGGCCTGTTCGACCCGCGCCGCAAGCGCCGCCCGCCGTTCCTGCCGAACAAGATCGGGCTGATCACCGGTCGCGCGTCGGCCGCCGAGCGGGACGTGCTGACCAACGCCCGCGCCCGCTGGCCCGCCGCCCGGTTCCGGGTGGTCAACGTGGCCGTGCAGGGCGCGACGGCGGTGCCGCAGATCCTCACCGCGCTGACCACGCTGGACCGCGACCCCGAGGTGGACGTCATCGTCCTGGCGCGCGGCGGCGGCAGCGTGGAGGACCTGCTGCCGTTCTCCGACGAGGCGCTGTGCCGGGCGGTGTCCCAGGCCCGCACGCCGGTGCTGTCGGCGATCGGCCACGAGCCGGACACCCCGCTGGTGGACCACGTGGCCGACGTCCGCTGCTCCACGCCCACCGACGCCGGAAAGCGCGTCGTGCCCGATGTGGCGGAGGAAACGCAGAGAGTTCGTCAACTCCGCGACCGCAGCCGCCGCGCCCTGCACGGCTGGGTCGACCGGGAGCGCAAGCTGCTCGCCGCACTACGCACCCGACCTGCGCTTTCGGACCCGTACGGGCCGCTGGACCGGCGTGCGCAGGACGTCGAGCAGTGGCGTGAGCGGGGCCGTCGGGCCATGCGGAACAGACTCGATTCAGAAACGTCGGGCCTGATCGCGACCACTGCCCGCTTGACGACCCTCGGACCTGCCGCCACGCTGGCGCGTGGGTACGCCGTGGTGCAGCTCGTCACACCCGACGGGGTGGACGGTGTGGTCCGGTCGGTCGCGGACGCTCCAGCGGGTGCCCACCTCAGGGTTCGGGTGGCAGACGGGGCCATGCGCGCGGTCGTCACCGATGGCGGCGGAGTCGGTCAGGAAGGAGGCGGAGGTGCCCAACCCGGCACGTGAGCCCACGTTCCTGCCCTTGACGATGGCCGCCGCCGGCGAGGCGGAGGACGAGGGCGCGCGCACCGTGCGCGACCACGCCGAGGCGGCGGACCGGGCGGCGGCGGACTGCTGGCTGTCCCTGGTCGCCGGCTGCACGTCGGGCGGTCAGACGCTGATCAGCCGGCTGCACGACCTGTCCGAGGCGACGTCGTCGTACGCGGGGATGCGCTGGTGGCTCTCGCACGGCTCGGTGCACCGGCGGCGGGTCGTCGAGGCCGAGCACCGCATCGACGACGCCGTGCGGGAAGGTGACGGAGCGGAGTTCGCCGAGGCGTTCGTCGGCTACGACCAGGCGGTGGCCACCGTCGTGGTGCACGTCCAGAACCGATTGGGGAAGTTGTCGTCTTGACCGACGAGATTGGCTACGAGCAGGCCCGCGACGAGCTGGTCGAAGTCGTGAAGAGGCTGGAGCAGGGCGGTCTGTCGCTGGAGGAGTCGCTGGCGCTGTGGGAGCGCGGCGAGGCCCTCGCGAAGACCTGTGAACGGCAGCTCGCGGGCGCCCGCGAGAGGATCGATCAAGCACTCGCTGTGACCGAGGAGGACGTGGCCGACGCCTGACACCGTGCGAGGATTGGCCTTACCGGCCGGTACCCGCAGGAGGAGCGTCATGGTGTCCAGCAGCAGCCCGTCCGAGCGTCGTCGCGAAGCCCCCGACCGGAACCTCGCGCTCGAACTCGTCCGGGTGACCGAGGCGGCGGCGATGGCCGCCGGGCGCTGGGTGGGTCGCGGCGACAAGAACGGCGGCGACGGCGCGGCGGTCGACGCCATGCGCAAGCTCATCGGCACGGTGTCCATGCGCGGCGTGGTCGTGATCGGCGAGGGCGAGAAGGACGAGGCGCCCATGCTGTTCAACGGCGAGGAGGTCGGCAACGGCGACGGCCCGGACTGCGACGTCGCGGTCGACCCGATCGACGGCACCACGCTGATGTCCAAGGGCATGCCCAACGCCCTGGCGGTCCTGGCGGTGGCCGAACGCGGGGCGATGTTCGACCCGTCGGCGGTGTTCTACATGGAGAAGCTGGCGGTCGGCCCGGAAGCGGCGGACGTCATCGACATCACCGTGCCCATCGCCGAGAACATCCGCCGAGTGGCGAAGGCCAAGCACAGCGACGTCCACGACGTGACGGTCTGCATCCTGGACCGCCCGCGCCACGAGTCCCTGGTCCAAGAAGTTCGAGCGGCCGGTGCCCGCATCCACTTCATCTCCGACGGCGACGTGGCCGGCGCCATCTCGGCAGCCCGCCCGAACACGGGCATCGACCTGCTGGTCGGCATCGGCGGCACCCCGGAGGGCATCATCGCGGCAGCAGCCCTGAAGTGCATGGGCGGCGCCATCCAGGGCCGGTTGTGGCCGAAGGACGAAGACGAGCGCCAGAAGGCCCTGGCCGCAGGGCACGACTTGGATCGGGTGCTGACGACGAACGACCTGGTCCAGGGGGACAACGTCTTCTTCTGCGCTACCGGCGTGACCGATGGCGATTTGGTGCGGGGGGTGCACTACCGGGCTGGTGGGTGCACCACGCAGTCGATCGTGATGCGCTCGAAGTCCGGCACGGTGCGGATGATCGACGGGTTCCACCGGTTGACGAAGCTGCGCGAATACTCGTCGGTCGACTTCGACCCGACCCCCACCGACGAGCCCGTCCTGCCTCCGCTGCCGTAATCAGCCGGCCCCCGCTGCCGTAAACCCACACTCCCGGCAGCCGCAAGCCCACTGCACCACCATCTCCACCGGCCGCGCCGCTTTTCGCGCCGCAGGCGCGGTTCACGGGGCTCCCTAGCCCAGGGGAAGGGCCTCGGTTTCTCCCCCGTACGGCCTGGGCGAAGCCCAACCACGCTTTCCCCGTTTTTGCAAC
>NZ_JBBEGC010000084.1:0-31572 GCF_037401995.1 Saccharothrix sp. CCNWYY140 | reverse complement strand
TTCGCCCAGGCCGGACGGGGAAAGAAACCGAGGCCCTTCCCGTGGTCGCTGCCGCTTGGCGGAACGCAAGAGCACCCCGCCCTTCGGGCGTAACGCCTTCGGCGGAAAAAGCGGCGCGCCTTCGGCGGAAAAGCGAAGCGCGCCTTCGGCGGGAAAGCACGCGGCGGTCGAGTGGTGGGTCGGGCAAGTCTGCGGCCGGCGGTGCCGGGTGCCGACCGCACGTCAGGCGGGGTCACTTGTCGCGTGGGTAGGCTTTCTGCACCTCGCCCTTGAGGTTGGCCTCCAGGTACGCGCCGCCGTAGTCGTCGGCCAGGTAGATCCGGATCGACGCGGTCCCGTCGATGATGTCGGTGTCCACGATGATGTACCGCGAAGTGGGCTGTGGGACGCCCAGTTCCTTGCCCGCCTGGTCGAACAGGGCGGGCAGGGCGTCCCAGTTCACCTCGTTCAGGTCCAGCACCGCCCGGTCGGCGTCCACGCCGTCCGGGCCCCGCCTGGTGGCCTTCCCTCCCCGGTACTCGAACTCGTCGAAGCCGTTCTTCACGGCTGCGGTTGGGGCGGTGGCTGAGGCGCGGTCGGGGTAGATGACGAGTTCGGAGACCTTGGTGCCGGCCATCGCCTCGCTGAGTGCGCCTACCGCCTTGCGTGCGCCGGCGGGGGTGAGCAGGTCTTCCTTGGCCGCGGGGGCCGCTGTGGTGGTTGGGCCGGTGGGTGGGACGACGTTGGGCACGGTGCCGGTTGTCGGGGTGGTCGAGGAGCCGGTGCCGGGGTTCGCCGAATCCGTCGTGCCGGTCAGCTTGACCACCACCACCGTCACCACGACCACCAGTGCCACCGCGACCAGCGAGCTCACCACGGCGCCGGTCCGCTTGCGCGCCTTGGGCATCGGGGTCGGGTACGAGTTCGGGTAGCCCTGGTGCGGACCCTTGAGCGGGGTGGGCGTCGGGCCGGACGGCCAGTGCGCGTACTGCGGTCCGCTCTGCGGCGGTGGGGGCGGTCCCGGCACGGCGAAACCGGCCGGGGTGGGCGGACCCAGCGGCGGGGCCTGGTCGCGTTCGGCGGCGGCGAGCAGTTGGTCCAGGACCTCGCCGGTCGGACGGTCGGCGGGGTCGTTGCGCAGGGCGGCGGTGAGGGCGGGGGACAGGGCGCCGGCGCGGCGGGGTGGTGGGACCGGCTCGGTCATCACCGCGGCCAGGGTCGCCATCGTGGACGCCCGGCGCATCGGGTGGTAGCCCTCGACGGCCACGTACAGCAGCATCGCCAGCGACCAGAAGTCCGACGCGGTCTGCGTCTCGTCGCCGCGCAGCCGTTCCGGGGCGATGTACTCCGGGGACCCGATGACGTCGCCGGTCGCGGTGAGCTGGGTCGAGCCCTGCAAGGCGGCGATGCCGAAGTCGGTGAGCACGGCGCTGCCGTCGGTGCGCAGCAGCACGTTGCCGGGCTTGACGTCGCGGTGCATGACGCCCGCGGAGTGGGCCGAGCGCAGCGCCGCGAGCACGTCCCGCCCGACCCGCGCCGCCTCGGGGACGCTGAGCGCGCCCTCGCGCAGCCGCGCGTCCAGCGAGGTGCCGCGGACCAGTTCCATGACGATCCACGGGTAGGGCGAGTCGGGGGAGTCGATGATCTGGTAGATCGACACCACGTTGGGGTGCTGCAACCGGGCGAGCGCGCGGGACTCGCGCAGCACGCGCTCCCGCAGCTGGGCGGCCATCGCGGGGGTGCTCTCGACCTGGTCCGAGTCGGCCGGGCGGACCTCCTTGATGGCGACCTCGCGGTGCAGCCCGAGGTCCATCGCGCGCCAGACCGTACCCATCCCGCCGCTGCCCAGTCGTTCCAGCAGCTCGAACCGCCCGTCGACGATCCGCCCGGTGTGCTCTCTCTCAGACACCGCGCAAAGCTAGCAACCGATCACCGAGGTCCGAGGCGAGTGGTACAACGACTTCCAGTACATCCGATGTCTGTCTCGACTGGCCTTCACTTCGTGTCACATACATGCCAAAGGTCCGTGTGTGGGCGGGCTATCGCTCGTGCATACATCGGACCTATACTCGCCGACGCCCCGGCCGGGTCTGCCCTGTCCCGTACCCACGCCCAACGGAGGGTGTCCATGCCTGGATCGAAACCGAAGTCACCGGCGGCGCTGGCCGTGCTGGCCCTGGTGTCGGCGGGTCTCCTGGCGGTGTCCGACCCGGCCCCCGACGCGCACGCCCAGCAGGCGCCGGACGGCAGCACGCTGTGGTACGACGAACCCGCCGACGACTGGGAGAGCCGGGCGCTGCCGATCGGCAACGGCGCGCTGGGCGCGATGGTGTTCGGCGGCGTCCAGTCGGAGCAGGTGCAGTTCAACGAGAAGACCCTGTGGACGGGCGGCCCCGGCGCGACCGGCGGGTACAACCACGGCAACTGGACCTCGCCGCGGCCCGGCGCACTGGACGAGGTCGTCGACGTCATCAACCGCAACGGCTCGGCCGACCCGAGCTGGGTGGCCGGCAAGCTGGGGCAGCCCAAGACGAACTTCGGCGCCTACCAGACCTTCGGCGACCTCCGCCTGGACATGGCCGGGCACAGCACCGGCTACAGCGGGTACCGCCGCGAGTTGAACATCGGGGACGGCACCGCGAAGGTCGCCTACACCAACAACGGCGTCGTGCACAGCCGCGAGTACTTCGCCAGCTACCCCGATGGCGTCGTGGTCGGGCGGCTGGGCGCGAACCAGCCGGGCAAGGTGTCGTTCACCCTGCGCTACACCTCCCCGCGCAGCGACTTCACCGCGACCGCCTCCGGTGGCCGGCTGACGATCCGGGGCGCGCTGGCCAACAACGGCATGATCTTCGAGTCGCAGATCCGGGTCATCGCCGATGGCGGAACGGTGACCAGCAGCGGCGGCGCGGTGACGGTGTCCGGGGCCAACAGCGCGATGTTCGTCCTCGGCGCCGGCACGAACTACGCCGACACCTACCCGAACTACCGTGGTACGGACCCGAAGGCTCGCGTCACGTCCACTGTGGACAACGCGGCGGCCAAGTCCTTCGCGACCCTGCGCGCGAACCACACCGCCGACCACAAGGCGCTGTTCGACCGGGTGAAGCTCAACATCGGCCAGGTGATGCCGAACAAGCCCACCGACGACCTGCGTGCCGCCTACACCGGCGGTCCCTCGGCCGACGACCGGGCGTTGGAGGCGTTGTACTACCAGTACGGCCGGTACCTGCTGATCGCGTCCTCGCGGGCGGGGTCGTTGCCGGCGAACCTGCAAGGCGTGTGGAACAACTCGACCTCGCCGCCGTGGTCGGCCGACTACCACACCAACATCAACATTCAGATGAACTACTGGCCGGCCGCGCAGGCGAACCTGGGCGAGACGGCGGAGCCGTTCGTGCGGTTCGTCGAGGCGCTCAAGGCGCCCGGCCAGGTCACCGCCGGTTCGATGTTCGGCACCGGCGGCTGGGTGGTGCACAACGAGACCAACCCGTTCGGCTTCACCGGCGTGCACAACTGGGCGACCGCGTTCTGGTTCCCCGAGGCGAACGGGTGGCTGGCGTCCCAGGTCTACGACCTCGCCACGTTCAGCGGCGACACCGCCCAGCTGACCCGGGCGTACTCGCTGCTCAAGGGCGCGAGCGAGTTCTGGCTGGCGAACCTGCGCACCGACCCGCGCGACGGCAAGCTCGTCGTCACGCCCAGCTACTCGCCGGAGCACGGTCCCTTCACCGCCGGTGACTCGATGGCCCAGCAGATCGTGTGGGGGCTGTTCAACGACACCATCGCCGCGTCCCAGGCGCTCGGTGTGGACGCCGACTTCCGGTCCCGGGTGCAGGCCAAGCTCGGCGCGATGGACCCCGGTCTGCGCGTGGGCAGCGGCGGGCGGTTGCAGGAGTGGAAGAGCGACAGCATCACCGGCGAACCGCAGCACCGGCACGTGTCCCACCTCTACGCGCTGCACCCGGGCCACCAGATCGCGGCCGGCACGGCGTTCGGCGACGCCGCTCGCGCCACCCTGGTCGACCGCGGTGACGGCGGCACCGGCTGGAGCAAGGCGTGGAAGATCAACTTCTGGGCGCGGCTGCTCGACGGCGACCACGCCCACAAGATGGTCGCCGAACAGCTCAAGTCCTCCACGCTGGCGAACCTGTTCGACACGCACCCGCCGTTCCAGATCGACGGCAACTTCGGCGCCACCGCCGGCATGACGGAAATGCTGCTGCAAAGCCAGAACGGCGTGGTCCACGTGCTCCCCGCGAAGCCGAGCACCTGGGCCACCGGCTCGGTGACCGGCCTGAAGGCCCGCGGCAACGTCACCGTGGACGCGTCCTGGACCGCGGCCGGTGGGGTCGACTTCACCCTGCGCCCGGCGAAGTCGGGCACCCTGACCGTCCGCAACGGCATCTTCACCGGCCAGTACACCCTGACCGACACCACGACCGGCCAACCGGTCGCCGGCGCCCGCAACGGCGACAAGATCACCTTCACCGCCACCGCCGGCCGCACCTACCGCGCCACCGGCACGATGAGGAACCTGGCCCTGAACGCCCCCGCCACCCAGTCGAGCACGTACCACACCGGCGCGTCGGCGAGCCGAGCCGTGGACGGCAACACCAACGGCGCTTTCTGGGACGGCTCGGTCACCCACACCTCGGACAGCCCGCTGGACACCAACCCGTGGTGGCAGGTGGACCTGGGCGCGTCTAGGCAGGTCAGCGCGGTGCAGCTGTGGAACCGGACGGACTGCTGCGCGGACCGCTTGCGACAGTTCCACGTCTTCGCGTCGGACTCGCCGTTCACCTCCACCGATCCGCAGGTGACGGCGCGGCAGCCCGGGGTGTGGAGCGTCTTCCAGAGCGCTGCGGTCGGGAGGTCGCTGTCGCTGCCGGTCAACCGCACGGCCCGGTACGTGCGCGTCCAACTGGTCGGCTCCGACCGGCCGCTGTCGTTGGCGGAGGTCCAGGTGTTCGGCTAGGCGGGGTTCGCCTGATCGCCTGGGTCGAGCGCCTGCTCGACCCAGGCGGTCGTGGAATGGCTCGGTCGAGGTCGCTCAGGGGCCTCCGCGCGGCCGACGGACCCTCGAGTTCGGACAAAGGGTGGGTTCGCGCGGAGGACCGACTTATTACGTTCTGCGGGTGCGAATCCTCTTTTCGAGCCTTGGCTCATACGGACACACCTACCCCCTCATGCCCCTGGCCATCGCCGCCCACGAGGTCGGGCACGACGTCACGTTCGTGACCACCGCGCCGTTCGCCCGGACAGTCACCAGGTACGGCATCGAGCACGTTGCCGGGGGCATGGACATGCTCGCCGCGTTCCACCTCGCCGGTGCCGGGCCGGCCGACCGCAAGACGCCCGGGTTCCGGCCCGAGAGGGTGTCGGCGGTGTTCGGGTCGGTGTTGCCGCGGAGTTACGCGGCGGACCTGGTGCCGGTGATCGTCGAACGCAAGCCGGACCTGGTCGTCCACGAGGTGGCCAACCTGGGTGCCGGGCTGGCGGCCAAGGTCGTGGACGTGCCCGCGGTGTGCCACTCGTTCGGGCGGATGTGGCGGCCCACCGGGCCTCCCGAAGCCTTGCGGAGATACCTGACAGAGGTCGCCGCGGACCTCGGTGTCGACCTGCCCGACGGTGACCTCATGTCACTGGGCAACCCCTACCTGGACATATGCCCGCCCTCGGTGCAGCACCCGGAGTTCGCGGTGTCCCGGGCGGTCCCGTTGCGCCCGGTCGCCTACTCGGAGCCCGGCGAGTTGCCGGAGTGGGTGCGTGAGCACCGGAAACCGTTGGTGTACTTGACCTTGGGCACCGCGTTCGGTGACGCGGGCGTCCTGCGCACGGCGATCGCGGGACTGGCCACGCTGGACGTGAAGGTGCTCGTGTCCACAGGGCCGAGCGTCCCGGTGGGAGCGTTGGGAGAGGTGCCGGACAACGTGGTGGTGCGGCCGTGGTTGCCGCAGGCCGACCTTCTGCCGCATGTGGACCTCGTGGTGCACCACGGTGGCGCGGGCGCGACGATGGGCACGTTCGCCACGGGCGTGCCGCACCTGGTCTTACCGCAGGGCGCCGACCAGTTCAGCAACGCCGACGTGGTCACCGCTGCCGGGCTCGGGGACCAGGTGCTCGCGGCGGACCTGACCGCCGAGGTGGTCGCGGCCAAGGCGCACCGCCTGCTCACCGACGACGCCGTGCTCGCCGCGGTCGAGGCGATGGCGGAGGAGGTGGCCGCCATGCCGTCGCCGCACGACGTCGCCCGCGCGCTGTCCGACCACGCGTGACGACACGGTCCCGCCCGCACCGACGAACGCCGGTGCGGGCGGGAACCCCAAGGATCAGCGGGATCAGCGCCAGGTGCAGCGGTAGCTCGACGCGACCGCCGGGTCACCGTGACCGGTGTACCGGGAGACCCGCGGGTACGCGCACAGGTCGCGGGTCCGGCTGCCGTCCGTCGTCGCCGCGGGCAGGGTCGCCGGGGCCTTGCCCTTCTCGACCCAGTCCACCAGCGCGCCCAACGGGTTCGTCGGGACCGCGCCCTTGCCGCCGCCGCAGTGCTCCACGCCGGGCGCGAGGAACAAGCGGTAGAACTCGTTGACGCGCAGCGCCCCGCCCATCCGCCGCTCGACCCGGTCGCGGTACTCCAGCGTGCCGCCCGGCGGGATCAGCTGGTCGTCGCTGCCCACGAAGGTGAGCAGCTTGCCGCCGGCGCGGCGGAACGCGGTCAGGTCCGGGTCGGACGTCCCGATGGTCCGGTCGTACTCCCGCACCGACTGGCGGAACAGCTCGGCGTACCGCTCGTAGGTGATCGTGGTGGTGTCGAAGCCGGGCTGCTTGGCCAGGAACGTCCGCACCCAGGCGGTCGCGACCGGGAAACCGGGCGCGGAGGGCGTGCCGTTCTCGTCGACCGCCGTCCCCGCCAGCCACGTGAAGTCCGCGCCCTGGGGCAGTCCGGGCCACAGCCGCGTGCCGTTCGGGTCGGTCGGCCCGGCCCAGATCTTGCGGACGACGTCGGCGTCCTGGGCGGTCACGGTGACCTCGCGGCCCTCGCAGAGCACCTTGTTGCCGACCAGGGCACGCGGGTCGAAGTCGCACCGGTCGGGCTGGTCGATGATCCCGTCGACCACGCCGTCACGCGGGTCGCAGACCTCGATCGCGGCCCGGCGGAACGCGGTGAGGACGCACGTGCTCGGGAAGTGCCGGTCGTTGTACATCACGGTCTGCGGCCACAACGTGGCCACGGCGAACCGCGTCCAGTCCACCGCCGGGGCGTTGGCCAGGATGCCGTCGAAGTCCCCAGGGTGGCGCTGCGCCTCGGCGTAGCCCTGGCGTCCGCCGGTCGAGCAGCCGTTCCAGTACGAGTACGTCACCGGCCGGCCGTAGTACGCCCTGGTCACCGCCTTGCCGACCACGGCCGACTCGTGCACCGAGCGGGTGGCGAAGTTGGCGAGCAGGGTCTGGTTGATCGTGCTGTCGGCGTTGAGCGCCCAGCTGGTGTCGAGGAACGTCAGCGGCACGCCGGCGTCGGTGGTCACGCCGACGTACCCGTCCTTGACCGCCTGCACCAGCGGCGCGCCGAAGTCCCCGGCGGTGTAGGCGCTGCCGCCGACGGCTTGCAGCCGCCCGGTCCACCCGGTCGCGGGCAGCGCCACCGCCACCTTGACGTGGTCGGCGCCGTCGTGGGTGAGCGTGACGGTGACCTCGCAGTAGGGCGGCACGTCGGTGATGGGCGCGGGCGCGGAGAACGGCGTGGCGGGGAACGTGACGGTCCCGCCCGGCCGGTGCTCGGCCTGCACCGACTCGATCCGCGCGCCCGCCGGGGCGGACACGGGGACCGTCGCGCACCCGGTCCCGGCGGGCTCGGCGGAGGCCGCCGTCACCAGCGGGACCAGCGCGACCAGCGGCACGGCGGCCACGGCGAGTTTCGTCCAGAGTCTCATCGAATTCCTCAGTAGTCCTTGTGGTGCGAACCGGACCCTAAGGACGCGACGAGGTTCCTCGCGTGCGTCGGATGACGTCATGCGTGTACGTCACGCGTGTATGTCACGCGTGTATGTCACGCGTGTATGTCACGCGTGTATTCACCGGACCCGCGGGTCAGGTCGTCGTCAACAGCAGCAGCCCCACGGCGGGCAGGAAGTTGTTGGTCTGGTGGGCCACGACGCTCGCGAGCAGGTTCCCGGTGATCAGGCGCGCGAACCCCACCGGGAGCGACACCAGCAGCAGCAACGGGGTGCGCAGCAGCTCCATGTGCGCCACGGCGAACACGGCGCACGTCGTCCCGAAGACGACCCACCGGTTCCACCCCCACTGCTCCAGCGCCCGCCAGAGCACGCCCCGGAACAGGATCTCCTCACCCAGCGGAGCCACCAGCCACACGGCCAGGAACATCGCGACGGCCGCGGGCACGCTGAGGTGCCGCCCCTCGAACGCCTCACCCACGGCCGATCCGGCGTCGTCGCCGACCACGTTCGTCCACACCGCGGCGGCGGGAATGGTGATCAGCAGCCCGCCGACGCCGACCAGCAAGCCGATCCCGAAGTCACGCCAGCTCCACCGCCACGCGAGCGCCCGCCCGACCCGTCCCGGCCGGGGCCCCGCGCCGACCAGCGCCGCGCCGACCAGCCCCACCAGGGCCGCGACGGTGGTCGGCAGGACGAGCAGGACCAGCAGGGCGTCCACCCGGAGCCGCGCGTCGTCGGCCCCCGACACCACCAGCACACCCACCGACACGGCGAACCACACCAGCTCGGCCACGAGGAACACCCCGAGCAGCCGCCACCCACTCCGCTTCCCGCCGACCGGCGGCGGATCGACACGCGTGCCCTCCACGCAGGCTCGCCCCTTCCGCTGTCCGGTTCCTGGAGACCATCATCGCGATCTCGCCGCCCCGGCGCACGGCGGTGCGCGTCTGGACTTCCGCGGGAGCTAGGACAGGGCGCGGGCGAGTTCGCGGCGGCCGTTGATGCCCAGCTTGGTGTAGATGCGGCCCAGGTGGTTTTCGACGGTTTTCGGGGTCACGAACAGTTCCTGGGCGATCTCGCGGTTGGCGCGGCCCGTCACCGCCAGGTCCGCCACGCGGCGTTCGCTGGCGGTCAGGGCCTCGACGCCGGCTACCACTGGTTTGCGCGGGCGGTCGCCGAGGGCTTCCAGGGCTGCCGCCGCGCGGGTGCGCAGGGCGGTCGAGCCGCAGTTGGTGGCCAGGTCGGTGGCGCGGTGCAGCGGGTCGCGGGCCTCGGTTCGGCGGCCGGCGACACGCAGGGCCTCGCCCAGGTCCGCCAGGGCGCGGGCCAGGTGCAGGCGGGCGGGGGAGGAGTCGAGCAGTCGACCCGGACAACCGCCTGGACCTGCTCACCACCGCCCCGGTCAGCTACGGGTTGCCGCCTGGACCCAGGACGGCGGCGGCCCGCGCCAGCCGCACCGCGTCGGCGGGCAGCCGGCCCAGCGTCGCCCGGAACACCGTGCTGGGACCGAGGCCGCCGATCTTTTCTGCGGTCGCGGCCTGGTCGAGCGGCAGACCGAGGGTGTCCAGCTCGTCGAGCAGGACCGTGGCCAGGAACGGGTTCCCACCGCTGGCGTCGTGCAGCGCGGCAACCACCTCGGGGGCCGGCTCGCCCGGCTCGTCGCGGGTGGCGTGCCGGGAGTCGCTCAGCTGGGCCGGCGGCCCGGAGTTCTTCGCGGGCGGTCGGGTGGCCACGACCAGCGCGATCGGCAGGTCCGTGATCCGCCGGGACAGGTACTCCGCGCGGCTCATCCGACCAGGCGGCGCAGCCGGTCCGGGTCGCGCAGCGGCCTGCCGTGCCCGAACAGCACGAGGCTGGGCCGCAGTTCGGCCAGCCGGCGCATGGACTCGCGGTTGCGGTCGCGGTCCCAGGTCAGGAAGTCCGGCGGCCCGGACACGCCCAGCACCCGGAAGAACACGTCACCGCAGATCAGCACGCCGTCGTGGTCGCGCCACAGGGCGATGTGGCCGGGGGAGTGGCCGGGCACGTCGAGCACGGTGAACCCGGCGACCTCGTCACCCTCCTTGAGCCCCTTCGTGACCGGGTGCGGGTCGGGCATCTTCATGTGCGACAACAGCTTGGGCAACCGTCCGGGCGCGGTGGCCGGGGTCGCGGTCTCGATCGCCTCGATGTCGCGCTGCCCGGCCCACAACGGCAGGTCGAACTCGTCGCACACGGCGTGGCTGGACCCGAAGTGGTCGGGGTGGGCGTGCGTGACGACGTGCGCGCTGACCCGCTGACCACGCAACTGGCGCGAGATCCGCCGGCGCGCGGCGGGCGTGCCCGCGTCCACCAGCACGTCCTCGACCAGGTAGGCGTTGATCATGTGGGGCGGGCGGCCCAGCAGTTGGAAGACACCCGGTGCCAGCGATCGCATTCGCAAGATCGTACCGGCCAGGGACCCTCCGACACGTCCGCCGGATCGGGCGAACCTCCACGACTTCGCGCGGCCCACGGTCTCCACGACCGCGGGCCGCACTGTGTCGCTAGTAGCCGTTGCCAGTCAGGTGGATCGGGGCCACGTCCGTCGATCCGACCCCGGCCCCCGACCCCGCCCACGTCCATCTCGCCCGGCCCACCGGAGAACCCTCGCCCGCTCGGCGGCCATCCGAGCCGCCGCCGTGGTCCCCCGGACGATCGCCCACGTCATCCGCACGGCCGAACCTCCGGCTCCGCGTCGACGACCCGAACCTTGCCGGTGGGCAGATGGCGACTCGCCCTGCACGCCACACAACTCCGCACGATGGCCGGAAGCCCCAACTCCCGAACCACCCACAGCGCCTTCCGATCAACCTCGGGCCGCGCGCCGCCGACGAGCGCACTGCGGAAACCATTCATGGACAAGTCCCCAGGGTCTGCACAGGGCTCAAGGCCCTTCCGAATCCAGTGGCACACAGCCGCGCGCAACACAACCGAGCACGCCGGCCGACACGACGCCGTCAACCCGACGTCGCACAAAGGAAGCCCGCCACCGAACCCCGGCACGAGCTCCACACGGTGCGGCAGGACACGACGAACCCGCCGTCATCCCACCTGACTGCTACTAGTCACAGACCCATGAGCACGATCCTGCTCAACCCCCGCACAGCGAGGCAATCGATTTTCCGCCAGACCCCGATGGACGCTCAGGCCCCGCTCGAGGCGAGACGGCCCACCACGTCGTCCAGGCAGGAGCGCACGTCGTGGGCTCTCACGTCGTTGAGGTCCTGGAAGATCTCCACGGCTCGCCGCAGGAATTCCTGTGCCGCGTCGAGGTCTCCGGTCTCGCGCATCGCGATGCCGAGGCTGTGCAAGGTTTGCGCCTCGCCCCACCGGTCACCGATGCGGCGGCGAACGGCAAGCGCGTCCCCCAGGACCTCGACCGCGTCGTCGAAGCGGTTCAGGTCGAGGTAAGTGTCGGCCAAGTTGTTCAAGGCGAAGCCTTCTCCCCAGAGGTCGCCCACCTCGCGCCTGAGTGCGACCCCGACTTGCAGCTTCGCCAGAGCGTCGTCGAGGCGTCCCAGCCGTCGACAGGTCTCGCCGAGGTTCGTCATGGCGAAGCCTTCATGCAGCCGGTCGCGCTCGAGTCGGGCCAGCCCGAGGGATTCTTCGAGGTAGGCGACCGCTTCGTCGTACCGGCCCAACTCGCGGTAGCAGAAGCCGATGTTGTTCAACGCCCTCGCCTGACCTCGGCGGTCGTCCTCCGCCCGCCAGACTTCGAGGGCCTTCTGCATGGAGTCCAAGGCCTCGGCGTAGCGGCCGAGGTCGCTGAGCACGTGCGCGTGCATGTTCAGCGTCAGAGCCTCACCGGGTCTTTCCCGGCTTCGTCGAGCGGCGTCGATGCCGGCCTCGCTGATGGCCAACCCGTCGAGCAGTCGTTTCGAAAGCACCACGTACCCGTGCAAGGACTCACTCAGGCGCCACGCCAAGGAATCGAAACCGGCGTCCACGGCGAGACGAACCACGCAGGCGAGGTTGGCGAATTCCACCTCCAGCCACCGACACGCTTCGTCGCGGTCGCCGAATTCGGCGTGCACCGGTAGGCCTTCCGACGTCACCGGAATGCGAGGGTTCATGTCGACCCGGACGGCCGCCTCGGACGAGGCGTGCGTGTACCACTTGAGCAAGCGATGTGTGGCCTCTTCACGGACCTCCGGGCTGTCCTCCGCCATCACGCGTTCGATCGCATAGGCTCTCAACAGGTCGTGGAGTTGATAGCGAACGGGTGCGGTTTGTTCGGCCAGGTGGCTGCTGACCAACAAATCCATCGTCTGCGCGGCTTCCCGGATGGAAATGTTCGCCACCGCCGCGACAGCCGCCAGGTCGATGTCCGCTCCCGGGTGCACTCCGAGCAGCCGGAACACCCGCGCGGCCCCGGCAGGCAGTGCCCGGTACGACCACGAGAAGGCCGCGGCCACGGCCGTCGTCTCATCGCCTTCCACCGCGAGCACGTCAAGACGGCCGGGGTCCATCGCGAGGTTCTCCACGAAGTCGGCCAACCTGGCGTGCGGGCGTGCCGCGACCCACTCGGCGGCGATCCTCAGGGCGAGCGGCAGGTGTCCGCACCGCTCGGCCAGGTGGCGCGCCGCGTCCGGCTCGGCGTCGACGCGACCTTCGCCGATCACCTGCTTGAGCAGCTCGAACGACTCTTCGGCCTTCAACGGTTTGAGGGTGACCCGCACGGCTCCGTCGTGCGCGGAGAGGCTGGACAGCCGACTGCGGCTGGTGATCAGGACCAGGCACCCCGGTGCGGCGGGGAGGAGCGGCCGGACCTGAGCGGAGTTCTCGGCGTTGTCCAGCACGATGAGCATGCGCCGGCCGTTGAGCAGCGACCGGTACAGCGCCGTCTGCTCCTCGAGGTCGGTGGGGATCTTGCCGGGCGGCACGTCCAGTGCTCGCAGGAACCGTCCGACGGCTTCCTCCGCGGCTACGGGCAGGCCTGGGTCGTAACCGCGGAGGTTGACGTAGAGCTCGCCGTCCGGGAAGCGGTCGCGCATCCGGTGTGCCCAATACACGGCCAGTGCGGTCTTGCCGACGCCAGCGATGCCGGCGATGGTGGAGATGATCACCGCGTGCGGTGTGGTCGTGTTCTCGCGCAATAGCGAGTCGAGCATCTCCAAGTCGTCGGATCGACCTGTGAAGAACCGCGAGACCGCCGGTAATTGTCTCGGCACGGGTAATGCTTTCGACGTTCCGTGAAAGTGGATCCCGCCTTGGACGTCCCGGCTCTGGACCACGTTCTCCGGATGGTCGGAACCGTCGATCTTGTTGGACACCAAGCTGTTCACGTCACCCTCCGAACACGGCGGCAGCGCCGTTGGTATCGGATACCCCAGGAATCGACGGCCGCGCGTCGATGCGCGTCGATGGCGGGTGACGCTATCACAGAGTCGCATCGGAGATTCGCGGTATGCCCGATGTTCGAATGCGAGATTTCGTCGCACTCCCTGTCGAATTCACTGTGCCTCGTCGACTTCCCGACTCCGGAGTTGCGGCGTCGGGCGAGTGCGGGCAGGGGCGTGCCGACCACGGTCGGGGCCGGCGGCGCGGTCCCGGTGCGCGCCCGCGGGGCTTGAGCGGTGCGGGTCGGGGAAGTTGCAGTGGGGGATGGTGTACCCCCTAGGGGTATGTACGGCCTGGAAGGAAGGAACGGTCATGACTCCCGATCCGCGTCGTTGGTGGGCACTTGTCGTGCTTGCTGCGGCTCAGTTCATGGTCATCATGGATACCTCGATCATCGCTGGCGCCCTGCCGGACATGCGGGCTCAGCTCGGCTTCACGCCCAGTTGGCTGCAATGGGGGTTCAACGCCTACGCCGTTGCGCTGGGAGGTCTACTCCTGCTCGGCGGTCGGCTGTCGGATCTGTGGGGTGCTCGGACGGTCTTTGCGGCGGGCTGGGGCGTCCTCACGTTGGGCTCAATCGTTGCCGCTGCGGCCGGTGATGCTGGCACCGAAGTCCTTGGTCGTGCCGTGCAGGGTGTGGGTGCGGCGTTGTTGGCGCCGGCGGCGATGACGTTGTTGATGGTGTTGTTTGCGGGGCAGGCCAAGGAACTGCCTAAGGCGCTGGCCTTCTACGGGGCCGCCGCGCCTGCGGGTGGTACGGCCGGGGTGTTCCTGGGTGGGGTGATCACCGAGTGGCTGACCTGGCCGTGGGTGTTCGTCCTCTACGTTCCGATCGGGGTGCTCACTCTGGCGCTCACGCCGAAGTTGCTGCCTGCGGTTCGTGGTCGGGCTGGTGGTCTGGATGTCGGTGGTGCGATTGCGGTGACTGGAGGCCTCGCGTTGGCGGTGTACGCGATCGTGCAGGCTCCCGAGAGGGGGTGGACCTCGGTCTCGACGCTCCTTCAGCTTGGTGGCGCGGCGGTATTGCTGGTTGCGTTTGCGTTGGTTCACCGGTCGGTGCGCAATCCGTTGATGCCGTTGAAGGTCTGGCGCACGCCGGACCTTGCCGCCGCCAACCTCGCGATGCTGCTGCTGGGCGCGGCGTGGATTCCGATGTGGTACTTCCTGAACCTCTACGTCCAGCAGGTGCTTGGTGACCGGGTTGGTCGTCCTCGGTGGCGGGCTGGGTCTGCTGGCCACGGCGGACGCCGCAGGCAGCTTTGTCGCGGACGTCTTGCCGGGCTCGCTGGTCTCGGCGATCGGCATGGCGCTGGTGTTCATCCCGGCCACCATGAGCGCCATCAGCGGGGTCGCGCCGGAGCAGGGTGGGCTGGCGTCGGGCACCGTCAACACCACCTACCAGGTCGGCTCGGCGCTTGGGCTGGCGGTCATGACGGCGATCGCCACCTCGCAGGGCGGTGACGAGCTCGGGGACGTGGTCGCGTTGACCGAGGGGGTACTCGGCGGCGTTCGTCGCGGCGGCGGTTGTCGCGCTCGGTGGCGCGGGGCTGGCGGTGATCACGCTGGGTGGGAGCCGCAAGAAGAACGAGGACCGGGTCCCGGCGCGGGTCGCCTGAACCTACTACGGCATGGGGGTATGCTATCGTCCGCATACCCCCACCGGGTATATTTCAACCGAAGGGAACGGACAAGCAATGTCGAACACCAACGAGACCGCCGGCCTCGACTTCGTCGTCCAGGGCATGACGTGTGGCGGGTGTGCCGCCAAGGTCAGCACCGCCGTGCAGGGCCTGGCCGGCGTCCAGGACGTGCGGGTGGACATCGCGGGTGGCAGGCTCAGCGTCTCCGGTCCGGTGGACGAGTCGGCTGTCGCCGCTGCTGTCGAAGGCGTGGGGTACGCCGTCTCGCGCGCCTGAGGCGGGGTGTGGTTGACCGCACAAAGCGAGGGATCCTCGCAAAAGGCGTGTTAACCTCCCCTCCGCGTACCCCCTGGGGGTATTGAACAACGGGGAGTTGAGATGCAGCACGAGCACCACGAAAGCCATGAGAACCGCGCAGGCCATGAGAACCACGCAGGCCACGAGAACCACGGGCACGCGGGTGGCGCGACCTGGGGCATGGCCGTGTCCGCCACGCTGCACTGCCTCACCGGCTGTGCCATCGGCGAGGTGCTCGGCATGATCATCGGCACCTCCCTGGGCTGGGGCAACGTGGCCACGATCGTGCTGGCCGTGGCGCTGGCGTTCGTGTTCGGCTACGCGTTGACCATGCGCGGCGTGCTCAAGGCCGGTGTCGGGTTCAAGCAGGCGCTGAAGGTGGCGTTGGCCGCCGACACCCTGTCGATCCTCGTCATGGAGATCATCGACAACACGGTGATGGTCGTCGTGCCCGGTGCGATGGAGGCGGGGGTGTCGAGCATCCTGTTCTGGGGCGCGCTGGCGTTCTCGCTGGCCGTGGCGTTCGTGTTGACCGTGCCGGTGAACAAGTGGTTGATCGGTCGGGGCGCCGGCCACGCGGTCGTGCACGCTTACCACCGCTGACGGTCGCGGGCGGAGTGGGCCTCACTCGGGCGTCCACTCCGCCAGCTTCGTCCGCAGGTCCGACACCGCCG
This sequence comes from Saccharothrix sp. CCNWYY140, assembly GCF_037401995.1. Taxonomy (NCBI): domain Bacteria; kingdom Bacillati; phylum Actinomycetota; class Actinomycetes; order Pseudonocardiales; family Pseudonocardiaceae; genus Saccharothrix; species Saccharothrix sp. CCNWYY140. The sequence goes on along the minus strand of NZ_JBBEGC010000084.1, from coordinate 15,663 downwards.
CACCGAGCGCGTCCGTGGACGTCGGCAGGGCGTGGGCCACGAGTTCCAGGTGGTCGAGCACGGACGCCCGGTCGCGTCGGCTCGACTGGGCGAACGCGGTGGAGTAGGCCGCCGCGATCCGCTCGACGTCCAGCACCCCGTCCACCAGGGCCTGGGCGAAGTCCGCGTCCGCCGGCGTGACGCGGGACCAGAAGTCGGGGCGGCGCACGCCCGCCGCAGCCTGCCGGGACTCCTCGACCAGCTTCGTCGCGTCGTCCCGGTCGAACGGCTGCCCGGGGTCGCGCTCGTGGGCGAGCCAGCCCAGGACCACGACGTTCAGCGCCGGGTAGTAGTACACGGTCCCGTACCGCTCGCGGTGCAGGGCCACGGCCCTGTCGTAATGCTCCCTGGCCTCCACCAAGGCGTTGGTCAACGCCTTGCGCTTGCCCCGGGACACGCACTGCGCACGCCGGCGGGCCACGCCGCCCAGCAGCGCCCACCGCTCGGGCGTCTCGCTCATCTTCAGCAGCAGCCCGGCGGCCTTCTCCGCGTCGCCCAGCAGCGCGTCCGGTGACGGCAACGCCGGGTTCGGGGTCTTGGTCAGCTCGACCGCCCACTTCGCCCGCACGTTCACCAGCTGCTCCACCGACCGCACCGACCCCGAGTCCGACCAGTCCAGCTGCGCGGCCTCGTAGCACGTCACCGCCTGCTCGTAGAGCGCCAGCGACGCCCACACGTCACCGATCGCGGCGTTCTCCCCGCCGCCGAGCCACTCCGCGGGCACGTCCGCGACCAGTTCCCCCAACTCCGCGGCGATCGCGCCCACCACGGTGTCGGGCGCGTCGCCGGCCCGCTGCCGCAGGTCGGCCAGCGCGTCGCGGAACTCCCGGCGCGCGACCAGTTCCTCGCGGTGGACGACGCCACCGCCGGCGGGGTCGAGCCGGAACGCGGGCGGCCCGTAGACCTGGTAGGCGCCCCACGTGTTGGTGGCGCGGTGCCGGTCGTGCACGACTCGGCGCGCGTTGAGGGCGGCGGTGCCGAGGTCGCCGCCGCTGAGCAGTCCGCTGTAGAACGTCGTGGCGAACTCGTGCGCCGCCTCGTCGTCCACCGCCCACCCCGCCGCGACGACCGCGCGCACCCCGTTCTCGACCAGCTGGCGCGAGATGCTGGAGGCCAGCAGGTCCGCGCGCTGCTCGGCCGCCGGGTGCCGCCGCATCGCGCCGAGGTGGCAGCAGTTGAGGAACACGACGTCCGGGGTGGTGCGCATCTTCGCGATCTCCAGCGCGCCCAGGTGGATGTCGTCGCCGATGACCACCCCGCTGCGCGACGGGTCGTCGGGGTCGTAGCGGCCGTGCCCGGCGATGTGGACGATCCGGTACTCCTGCCGGAACAACGCGTTGAGGATCGGCACGACGTCCTCGCGGTCGTCGTCGCGGGCGATGATCGCCGTGACGTCGTACCCGCGGCTCTTCAACAGCTTCTCCACCCGCCGCGCCTCCTCGCGCGCCGCGGGCAGGCGGGGCAGCCCGGTGCCCGCCGGGTCCCCGATGACCAGCGCCGCGTGCCCGGAGGAGGGTCGGGTGGACTCGGCGAACGAGCGGGTCTCCAGCCGGCGGATGACGCCGACCTCGACGGCCAGCGGTTCCACGTCCTGGTCGTGGGTGCGGCTGGCCAGCATCTCCAGCGGCAGGGAACCCGCCTGCTCGTCCACCACCATCAGGAGGTTCTCGCTGCCGTAGCCCTGGCCCTTCAGGGCGTTGGGCACGAGCAGTTCGTAGAGGGTGTTGTAGAGCTGCTCGTCCGGGTGGTGGTCGGCGATGGCCTCGGCGACCAGCGCGTCCAGCAGCTTGCGCTGCGCGGAGTTCACCCGCTGCTCGGCGCGCGCGGACCGGCCGATGCTGGTGAACGACAACGCGCCCAGCCGGTCGGTCCGGTCGGAGCCCTCGGCGACGATGCGGACGGTCCGCCACACGCCCTCGCGGTAGGGCGCGGGCGCGCCGGGCTTGCCGTCGACGCCGTCGAGCAGCCGCCGCTCCACGACCACCTCGCCGCCGTCGGAGTCGAGGGTCTGCGCGAGCCGCACCGCCGCTTTCGTGGCCTGGATCGCCCGCTCCTCGTACAGCTCCACGATCTTCAGCTCGTCGACGCGGACCGGCGACCGCAGGTCCTCCAGCCGCCGGTTGGCCTGCCGGACGCCGGCGATGATCGCGGTGACCGCGTTGTCGACCGGCATCGGCGGCACCAGCGCGGTCCCGATGAGCACCGAGCAGATCGACACCGGCACGTCCGACGAGCCGCGCGGCGCCCGGTCCTCGTGCATCGCGGCGAGCTTGAGCGCTGCGCCGGTGACGCCCGCGATGAGCGCGCCGGGCGTGAGGTCGCCCGCGTCGCCCAGGCCGATCACCACGCCGCACGGGCTGTCCACCGCGCCGAACACCTCGCACGTGCCCAGCCGCCCGGGGTACTGCCGGAAGGCGATCCGGCGTTCGAGCGCGCCGCCCAGGCACGCGTCCAGCGCCCGCTCCGCGCCGCTGATCGGCGTGCCGTCCTGGTGCCCGACGAGCACCGAACCGGTGGCCCAGCGCAGGTCGCCGTGCACCACGCCGACCCGCAGCGCCTTCCGGCGGGCCGTCGCGCGCCGCCCGCCGCCCCACGCGGTGCGCACGAGGTGGTCGGCGGTGGGCAGCACCAGCAGGCCGCGCGCGTCGGCGAGGTCACCGTCCACACCGGACCGGGCGGTCGGCGAGCGCAGCAACCGACCGGGCGCGCGGCCGGCCAGCAGGTCGAGCACGGCGGCGGCGGTGTCCGTGTCGGACGGTAGGTCGGCGTGCGGCACCAGCGCGTACCAGGTGACCGGCCCGGCCGGTGCGCCACCTGCACGGCAGGCGAACCCGTCACCGTCGGCGGACACGCGGAACACGTCGTCCTTCTGCCCGCACACCGTGCGCTCGGCGCTCCCGTAGACCGCCGTGATCCCGGTCCAGCTCTTGGGCAGCAGGGCCGCCCGCGCGTCGGCCGCCTCCGGGTCGAGCGCCCGCAGCAGCGGCCATTCCTGGAACCAGGACCCGACCACGGCGGCGTCCGCGCGGTGGTCCAGCAGTGCCACCGCGGCGGTGAACTCGTCCTTCCCCGCCAGCCGCGCCCGCGCCAGCCAACTGCCCCGCAGCGGCGGTCCGAGCAGCACGGCCCGCCCGCCCGCCGCGTTCCAGCGGTCGCCCACCGAGCGCAGGGCGGCGAGCAGGACCAGCGCGCCCGCGCCGTGCGCGACGACGTGCACCGGCCGGCCGGTGTCCAGCTTCCCGGCCAGCTCCCGGGCCAGCTCGTCGAGGTCGCGGCGCGGGTCGAACGGCCACTCCGCCACCGCGTACCGGCCGGCCAGCGCCGAGGTGAGCAGCGCGTAGTTCGGCACGAGCCCGCCCGGCTCGCCGTCCCGGCCGCCGAGGACCTTGCCCGGCCCGTGCGCGACCAGCCGCGCCGGGTCCGGCCACAGGGTGACGCCGTCGTGCACCAGCGTCGAGCCGAGCAGGTCGGGCACGACGAGCACCTCGCCGGACACCTTCTCCTCGCCCCGGCGCACCGGCCAGTGCGGCGCCGGCGGCGTGTCGAAGGCCGCCACGTCGTCGTCGGCGAGCCAGTTCTCCAGCGCCCGCCGGCTGTCCTCGTTGGCGAAGTAACTGCCGTGGTTGACCCGCGAACCCTGGAACGACGTGCACCGCGACCGCACCCGCGCGGCACCGCCGGACATCGACGACGTGGGCACGACCAGGTCGTGGTCCTCGCCGTAGAACAGGTCCGCGCCCCGGACCAGCAGCTTGCTCAGCAGCCCCCGGCCCTGGGCGTCACCGGTGATCGCGCCGAGCCCGTCGTCCAGCGGCGGCGCGGCCAGCAGCGTCCGCAGGAACGGCGACTCGGGCATCTGCGCTTCCATCCCGGGCATCACCCGCGGGTCGATGCGCTGCTCCAGCACGGTCAGCAGGAACTTCTTGATCAGCGCGGCGATCCCGGTCTCGCGCAGCACCGGCACCAGGTGGAAGACGTTGAACAGGAACGACGCCCACCTGTCGATGCGCCCGGACGCGAGGGTGGTGCCCATCGCCGGGCAGGCGACACGGGCGAAGCGCCGCACCCGCAGCTGCCGGTCCGCCAACTCGCGGCGCAGCCGGGGCAACGCGTCCACGTCCGGGTGGTCGAGGCCTTCGTAGGCGGCCATCGCGGGCTCGTGCGCGGCGGCGTAGCTGAGCACCTCGCCCACCAGCCCGCCACGCGAGTGGGTGACCAGGTGCAGGGGCGCGTCGGGCAGGTGCGGCACGGCCAGCAGCGCGTTCTGGGCGGGCGTCAGGCCGAGGGTGGCGTGTTCGAGCGCGAGCACCCGGCCCTCGTAGCGCTCGACGATCCGGGTCCACTCCGGGGTGCCGCGCAGCTTCCCGAACGCCGCCTCGGTGTGCGAGAACGTGCCGTGCACCAGCACCAGGTACGGGTCGCCGCCCGACGCCGGCGGCGCCTGGAGGAGGTCGCCCGGCGCGAGTTCGAGGTCGACGCCGACCGAGTAGACGCCACGGGGTTTCGGCTTGCGCCGCCACACCTTCTCCGGCGCGTCGGTCCGTCCGGGAGCGTCGATGAAGTCGACCAGCTTGCGCACCGCGGCCTTGGCGGCGGCGTCCAGCGCCACCTCCGCCACCCGGCCGGCGACCACGCCCTGCACCGAGTCGAGCACCCCGGACCGGGACAGCGCGGGACCCGTGGCGGCGTCGAGTTCGCGCACCGCGTCCCGCACGTCCTCGGGCAGCTTGGCCTTCACCCGCCGCACGGAGGCCAGCCGCGACCCGCCGTCACGGGTGCGCTCGTCGAGGAAGGCGGTGACGTCCCCGCGCCGGCCGACCTCCGCCCGGGACACCAGGGTCGCGGCGCGGTAGAAGTGCACCACGCCGTCGGTGTCCTCCACCTCGACGACGTCGTCGTCCTCACCGGACAGCGTGACGCTCTCGGTGTCACCGCGGCCGGTGCCGGCGACCTGGACCTCCCCGCGCACCGCGTACCCGACGTCGTCGCCGTACAGCCGCGCGAAGTCGTCGTCGGCCTGGTCCGCTACGGGCCTGCCCCGGAGGGTGAAGTCGGTCATGGTGGCACCTGCCTCGTGGTGCGTCCGCCTCCTGTTGTATCTCGACGCCCGCACCGGCCCCGTTACGACCCACGGCCGCCGCCGGTGGGCCATATTGGTGTCGTGGACACCGACGACCGGATCGCGCGCGTGGCCGACGTCGCCGGGCTGGCCTCCGCGTTGGACCGCCTGGGGGTGCGCCGGGGACGGCCCGTGCTGGCGCTCGTGGGCGGCGCGGGCGGCATGAGCGCCGCCGACACCGAGCGCGTCCGGGGCCTGCTGCGCGAGCTGCTGCCGGTGCTGGTGGCCCGGGGCGCGGCGGTGGTGGACGGCGGCACCGACGCCGGTGTCATGCGGGTGATCGGCGACCTCGCCGACGGCTTGACGCTGGTCGGCGTGGTCGCGGAGGCCGCGTTGGGCGACACGGCGCTGGAACCGCACCACGTGCACGTGTTCGTGCCGGGTGACGCGTGGGGCGACGAGTCGCCGTGGCTGGCGAAGGCGGTGTCCGTGCTCGCGGACGGGTCGCCCTCGGTGACGTTGCTGGTCAACGGCGGCGACATCACCTACACCGACGCGGCGCACAGCATCGAGCACGACCGGCCCGTCGTGGTGCTCGCCGACACCGGCCGCACCGCGGACGCGATCGCCGCAGCGGTCCGTGGCGGTCCGTGCGACCACAGGGCGGCTGTCATCGCCAGGTCCGGGCTCACCCGCGTGGTCACGGCGGAGGACTTCGTCGCGGTCGTCGAGTCCGCTTTGGACCCGTCCGGACGTTAGGCCATTCGGGTGCTTGTCCGCAACGCGCCCCCGTCCGCCGACGATGCCACGAGTAGGTGGGGAGGGGGTGAGCGGCCATCATCTTCATCAGCTACACCCGCAACGACGAGCCGACCGTCCAGGCGCTGCGCGACGACCTGGAGCGGTTGCACTGGCCGGTGTGGATGGACCACGAGATCCACGGCGGCGAGCAGTGGTGGCGCGAGATCATCCAGACCATCCAGCAGACCAGGGTGTTCGTGTTCGCGCTGTCCGACGCGTCGTGGCGGTCGCGGCCGTGCCAGGAGGAGCTGGACTACGCCAAGAAGCTCGGCATCCCCGTGCTGCCGGTGCAGGTCGGCGCGGTGCACAACACCCGCATCCCCATCATGGAGACGCAGGCGATCGACTACCGGGAACGCACGCCCGAGGCCGTGCTGGCGCTGGTCGCCTCGCTCGCCGACCTGGCCAGCCGCCAGGTGCGGCTGCCCGACCCGCTGCCGGACCCGCCCACCGTGCCGTTCGAGTACCTGTACCGGATGGCCGAGCGGCTCGGTCCCAAGCCGATCCCGGCCGACGACCAGGACGTGCTCATCGGCCAGTTCCGCAGCAAGCTGCGCAACGAGGACGACGCCGTGGCGCGCGCGGACATCGTCAAGCTGCTCAAGGAGTTGCGCGGGCGCAAGGAACTGACCGTGGGCAACGCCGAGGAGATCGACGCCCTGCTGGAGACCGCCGAACCCCTCGTGGTGGTGGCGGAGGACGGCGCCACCCGCCTGCCCCCGACCGACCACTGGCGCCAGGGCAAGGCTCAAACCAAGTCGGAGTCCAAGCCGAGGTCCAAGCCGGAGCCCGAACCCGACACCAAGTCCGGCCCCAAGCCGGAGGCCAGGTCCGACGCCAAGTCGGAGGCCGAGGTCGAGCCAGTGCCGCGACCTCGGGGGGAGACGCCGGCCCCGCCCGCACCGCCGCCAAGGGTGAAGAAGTCCGATCCGCCGACCCACACGCCGCCGCCCAAGCTCGCGCCCGCGCACCAGTGGGGCACCCCCGCCACCCCGAAACCCGAGTCGCCGAAACCCGAGCCGCCCCAGCTCGAGCCGCCCCAACCCGGATCGCACCGACCTGGTTCGCACCGACCTGGTTCGCACCGACCTGCATCGCGCGAACCGGAGCCCGCCGCCGGACCGCCGGGAGAGGGCGCACCCGCCTGGCTCCGCCCCCTCGTCACCAACGGCCCCTCCACCCCGAGACCTGCCCCGGAACCCGCCCCGACACCGTCCGCGCCCACCGCACCGTGGTGGGGCGCGCAGAAGTCGGAAGAACCCCCGGCACCGCAACCGGTTCCCGAGCCGCCCAAGGAACGTGCTCTCGCGTTCGTGAGCGCCGTGCTGGGCGCGACCGGCCTGCCGTTCCTGTACTTCGCGGTGGCCCAGGACGAGAGCGCGGCCGTGCGAGTGGGTGCCGTCATGCTGTTGATCGTGTCCGCGCTGGGGCTGTCGCTCGGCCTGGTTTCGTTGACGCGCAAGGAACCTCGGGCGCGAGCGGCGGTTGTCATCGCCGCCGCCGGTCTCGTGGGCGCGCTCGCGTATGCCTTCTCCGGGGTGTTCTAACCGGATTTCGCGCGCTTGACGAGCCCGACGATCAGCGTGGCCACGAAAGCGAGCGCGGCGAACATCCCGGCGAGCTCCTCGTCCCCGCCTCCCGCGACGAGCAAGATGTGGGACGACAGCCCGGCGGTGAGATAAGCCAGCGCCGCACACAGCAGGACGACCCAGATGGCGGGCTTCTTGCGCGCGGGAACGGGCACCGGCGGGGGCGGCGGGACCGCCTCCCACCAGTTCGCCCCCGGCCGCACCGGTTGCGGCGGCCGTGGGCTGGGCGGCTGTGGGCTGGGCCGCTGTGATCTGGGCGGCACCGGAGCGGGCGGGGGTGTCGGCGGCGTCCACGCGGTGGGTGGCACTTCCGGCCGGGGCGGGGGCACCTGGTGCGTGGCGGTGCCCGCGACGACGGTCGGCGTGCGTTGCCACCACGGTGCCGCCGCGGGGCTCAGCAGCTCCTCCAGCGCGCCCGCCGCCGCCCACCCGGGACGGCAGCACGACTTGAGCCGCTCCGCCAGTTCGTCCACCCACGGGTCGCCCAGGCTCGCCAAGTGTCGCCACGTCGGCGTGTCGAACGACCGGAAGTCCTGCTGGGTGAACAGGAGGTTGTCGTCAGTGTTGAGCGCCGCCCACGTGGGCCTGCGGGCCAGGGCCGACAGCGCCAGGTAGATGAGCAGGCCGGGGAAGGTGTCCATCCAGCGCCCCCACGGCCGGTCCGGCGGCTGGTAGTTGTGGTGGCCGGTCTCGACCGGTGGTCTGTCGGCGGCGAGGGCCTCGATCCACGCGCAGTCGAAGTCCACCAGCCGCAGGGTGCCGTGCCTGTCCACGAGGACGTTGCCGTGCTGGAGGTCGCCGTGCGCGAAGTCCGCTCGTTGCAGCCGCTGCACGAGGTCGCGCCACGACCGGGCCAGGTCGGTGAGCGCGCCGACGTCGTGGCGGGTGACCAGGTCGTCGACGTGCCGGTTGAGGGTGTGGCCCTCGACCCACGGCATCTCGACCACGGGCCAGGTGCGGCCGTTGACGCGGATGCCGTCGTCGATCCACCGGGGCAGCGCGACGGCGTCGGTGAGGCTGCGGGCGGTGAAGTGGCCGTGCAGCGAGTCGTACCGCCTGCTGGTGCTGACGTCCGCGCGGGTGAAGAACCGCAGTGCCCGGGGCTCGTCGCCCGCCATCGCCTTGAACACGACCGCGCTCGCGCCCGAGGCGGGCGAGGGGATCTGGAAGACCGGGTGCACGACCAGTTCCAGGCTGCGCAGCTCCTCGGTGGTGAACGCGTCCGGCCGCTGCACCGCCTTCATGTAGTCGTCGAAACCCGGGTACCGCATCAGACGACCACCACCAGCTGGTCCGGCAGTCGGGAGGCGACGCTGACCCGCATCAGGGTGACGTCGTCGTTGGTCATCTCCCGCGCCGCGCGCCGGTCGTCGACCAGGTCGCGGAAGCGCTCCGGGTGGTCCAGCCCGGCCAGCGCCGACCACAGCGCCGGGCCGTCCCGGCGGACCATCCACTGCGCGAAGGCGTCGGTGGCCAGGTAGAGCAGGTCGCCCGCGGCGAGGTCGCCCTCGGCGAACTCCACCCCGCCGAGCGCGCCGGGCAGCGCGGCGGGCGCGGTCGGCACGCCCGCGGGGTTCGTGCCGAAGCCGTCCGCCGGGATGTCCGGGAACTGGGTGACGAGCCGGTCGCCCCGCACGTGGAAGAGCACGGTGTCGCCCAAGGCGACGGCCCGCCAGCGCGGACGCTGGCCGCCCAGGTCGACCAGTTCGCACCCGAGGAAGGTGGCCAACGAGCCGACGCTGTCCACTTTGAACAGTTCCAGGCCCGATGCCCTGGACAGCACGGGGTCGTGCCGCCACGCGTCCTGCGCGCGGCCGGCCCACCCGAGCAGCGAGCGCTCGGTCAGCTCGACGTCGCCCGCCACGAACCCCTCCACCAGCCGCATCGCCCAGCGCGCCGAGCCGAAACCCTCGGTGGCCCCATCCGCGACCGCGAACCGGGGACCGCGACCGGTCGCCGGGTCCCCCGGCACGGCGGCGGCGCCGTCCTCCCACTCCCACGGGTCGTTGCCGTGCTTGGGCGCGGAGAAGACGACCTGCCAGGCGTGCACGGGCGTCACCTCGACCGTTCCGGCACCCTGGTGCCGATCTGGAGCACGCGCAACAACGTCGAGCGCCCCACGTTGAACGCGAGGCCCCGCGCGCCCGGTCGCACGTCGTAGCCGTCGGCACGGGCGTTGTCCACCATCGTCGGCGGCAGCTCGCTGCTCAACGCGAACAACTCCGGTCCCGGCAGCGGCAGGCCGGCGGGCGTGGCCGGGAAGACGACCTCGTGCGAGTCGGTGGGGGACAGGAAGATGTTGAAGAACAGCGCGGGGCCGTCGGCGGTCTCGATGGAGGTCAGCCGCTTGACCCAGTCCTGCAAGGTCGCGCCCTGGTATGGGCTGTCCGTGACCATGCCGTCGGTGATGTTGATGATGATCGGCGGGAACGAGTCCGGGTGCGCGGCGGCCCAGTCGAAGACGTGCGCCCCGGCGACCTCGACCGCCTGGCACATGGGCGTGCGGTAGCCGTGCACCGGGTCCACCCACACCGGCATCTTCACGCTGACCGGCATCGCGTCGATGGACGGCTCGTCGCGCACCGCGAACGGGTTGGCCGCCAGCTCCGGCAGCGGCACCAGCCCGCGCCCGGCCAGCGCACCGCCGAACGCGGCCTCCACGCCCTCGCCGCCGGGACCGGTGATCCGCGCGCCGTAGCTGAACACGCCCACGTCGAAGTAGTGCCGAACCGGCGCGTTGACCTCGATGGTGGCCTTGACGCACATGTCGAGCAGGATGTTGTTGACCGCCAGCGCCGCGCCCACCGCGAGCGACCCGCCGGTCGCGCCCCACGGCAGTTTCATCGAGTCCGACCGGTCCAGCAGGATGACGACGCAGCCGGGCGTCGCCCGCGACACCCACTGCCGGTACGTGCCTGTGCTCATCGTCGCTCCTCGTCGGCGGGGACCGCTCGGGTCAGGTTGCGCCGCACGACCGTCGCCGGCCACGCCGTGCCCGGCAGCCACTCCCAGGTGGTGCGGCAGTCGGGGTTGCGGCAGGTGAACGCGCACGCGTGGCCGTCCTGCCGCACGTCCAGCTCGAAGCCGCCGCAGCGCGGGCACTGGGCGATCTGTGCCCGGTGCGCGTCGAAGTCGTTCAGGGACACCGATTCCCTCGGCGCTTGTGCCGCTTGTGGTGTGGCGGCGGGTGCGCTGGTCCGGTTCCACCACTGGCCGTTCGCGTCCGGTGCGGGTGCGGGTGCCGGTGTGGGTGTGGGTGGCGGCGGTGGGCTGGGTGCTGGACGTGGTGGCGTTGGTGGTGGGGTGATGGGTACTGGGTCGGGCTTTTTGACGGCGGCGACCCACAGCAGCGCGAGGGCGATGCCGAGCACTCCGCTGACGACCGCGACCAGCAGCCGTTGCACGAAGCCGAGCTCGGTGAAGGGGGCGATGCCGACCAACGCACCTGCCGCCGCGAGCACCACGGTCAACCACCGGACCACCTGCGCCAAGACCCGTTCGGACACCGTCAGCCCCTCTCGACGAGGATGGCGAGGTCGCCGGTGGACTGGTCCGTGAGCACGCACCGCGACGACAGAGCGCCCGGCTGGCTCTTCGCCACCCGCCAGCCGTCGGGCAGCGACACGCACACCACCAGTCGGCCGGCCGCCGGAGGGACCTTGATCGAGCCGCCGCCGTCGACCTCGAAAGTCGTGTTGAAGGCCGCGTCGGCGACGTTCACCGCGCGTCCCGCCATCCCGGTCGCGGGATTCCTTTGGCCGTCGGGACCGGCGGTGACCAGGCTGATCGTCAGGTCGTTGGACGGCTTGGTGTTGGCGCCCAGCGCGAGTGCGACGCCGAAGGAGATCAGCAACGCGTACACCGGCGCCATGAACTGGCTGCGCATCCACTCAGGCATCGCGGTCCACCGGGCACCTCCGTGCGGGCGGGCGGGCACTCACCTGTCAGTCGTCGGCCGGCCGCTATGTGTGTCGCCGGTCACACGCGTTACCCCCGAATGGCGTAGTGCTCGCCCCTTGACCCGGACAGTGCCCACTCCACTGTGGACGCCGTCCGTGGCCGCCTCCGTCACCGTCCCGACCTGCGGACATCCGGGGCGGGGACGTGGTCGGCCCGCGTGCCGGGTCGTCTGGCGGGCCACGGCCGTGTCATCGTGATGGACATGAACGACCACCACGCGCACACCCCGCGACCGCGCTCCGTCGCGGAGCTGGCGGCGTCGTCGCCGGCCTGGCAGGTGGAGACCGACCAGCGCGGCCGGTGGCTGACCGCCGAACGCCGCATCGTCCACGACGGCCGCCGCTGGCTGATCGGCCTCACGCCGGTCCGGGACGGTGTCGTGGCGCTGGTGCTGTGGTCGGGGGACGTCGTGGCCGGGCACGCGCGCGGTTCGGAGGCCGACATGTGCGCCCGTGCCGACCGGTGGGTGGCCGACCTCATGGCACGCAGGCTGATGCCGTAACCCCGCCTGAGGTCCACGGTGGACGGGCTGGTCTCGCGGCCGGGTGGTCGGTGCTCACTGCTCCAGTAGGAAGGCCAGGGTGCTCTCGGCCAGCCGCGCCTCGACCGCGTCCGGGTCGGCGGCGGTGGCCTGGCGGAACTTCTGGGAGGCCAGGACGGACAGCAGCCACCACGCCGCCGCCTCGGCGTCGAGGTCCGGGCGCAGTTCGCCGCGGTGCTTGCCGCGGGTGAACAGGGCGGTCAGCGCGGTCGCGAAACGGCGGGTCGAGGCGCGGGCGGCGGCTTCGACCTCGGGCTCGTCGGTGATGGTGGACGCGTCGGCGAAGATCGCGCCGACCGTGCCCGCGCTGTGCACCACCTTGAGGTGGTTCGGGTTGAGCATCATGCGCAGCATGTCGGTGACCGGGATGCCGCTGTCGGTCACGCGCTCGACCATCCGGCAGACGTGGTCGGCGGCCCGCTCCACCACGGCGGCGAACAGCGCGGCCTTGGTGCCGAAGTTCTGGAAGACCACCGGTTCGCTGACCCCGAGCCGCTTGGCGACGGCCGAGGTCTTGCCGCGCAGGTAGCCGACCTCGGCGAACACCTCGGTGGCCGCGACGAGGATCGACTCGCGGCGGTCCTGGGCGCTCATCCTCGTGCGGCGCACCTGCTGTTCGGTCACGGACCCGATCCTAGTCGCCCTTGCCGGCGGAACTTAGTCGTGACTAAGCTCGTTCTTAGTGACGACTAAGTTAGGAGCCGGACATGCACAGGACCCGACGGCACGGACACGGACGCGGGCACGGTCACGGGCACGACGACGCGCCGGGGGCGATCCGGTACGCGCACACGTACGAGATGTTGTCGGTCGTGGTGTTCGCGGGACGGCGGCGGCGCACCTACAGCCGGTTCGTCGAGCTGGCCGGGGTGCGGGCCGGTGACCGGGTGCTGGACATCGGCTGCGGTCCGGGCTACCTGACCTCGCTGGCTGCCGGGGCGGGCGGCAGTGCGGTGGGGGTGGACGTGTCGGAGCCGATGGTCGAAGAGGCGCGGCGGTTGCGGGGGAGTGGTACGTGCACGTTCGAGATCGGTCACGCGGAGGCGTTGCCGTTCGAGGACGAGTCGTTCGACGTGATCGTCTCCGCCCTGGCTGTGCACCACATCCCCGAGGAGCACCGCGCCACCGCTTATGCGGAGATGCGCCGGGTCCTCAAGCCGGGCGGACGGGTGCTGATCGCTGACTTCCGTCCGCCGCGCAGTGGGGTGGGGCGGCACCTGGTCCGTGCGATCACGGGCGGCGAGATGATGAGCCACAACCCGGTTGAGCGGATCGCGCCGATGATGGCAGAGGCCGGCCTCAACGTCATCTCGACCCATCAGGTCGGCGCGTTCTTCCACTGCGTCCGTGCGGGCAAAGCGTGAAGCGGCACCCGTCTCGTCAGGGTGCGAGTCGGCATTTGACGCGTATTGCGCTTGTGCTCGCGGTCGTTGTGGGACTGATCATCCACATAGGACTCGGGTACCAGGCGGGCTTGGTCGTCGCGTTGCTTGCCCTGGTTGGGCACGTGCTGCTCGGTGCGGCGGCTGGGAAGGCTTGGCGCAACAGGAAGGCCGACTCCGAGCCCGCTGATTCGGCTTCGTCGGAACACTGAGCGTGGTGCGGAGTCCCTCGAACGGCGCAGTGATATTCCGTGCCGGGTGGTGGGAGCATCGTGGCCCCTGCAACCGCCGCCACTTCAGGAGCGCCATGCGTCGCCTTGTCGGCAAGTCCCTGCTCGCAGCCGTCCTCCTAGCCTCCGTCCTCCCCGCCGTACCCGGTCACGCCGACGCGCGGACCAGCGGGTACATCGTCGTGCTGGCCGACGGGTTCACCGCCTCGTCGGTGTCGTCGGTGGCCGCCGAACACGCCACCACCGTCGAGCACGTCTACTCCAGCGCCCTGCACGGCTACTCCGGCCGGATGACCGCCGCCGCAGCGGCCCGTCTGGCCCGGGACCCGCGCGTGGTGCTGGTCCAGCCAGACGGTGTCGCCACCGCAACCGCTCAAACCACCCCCACCGGCATCGACCGCGTGGACACCGAACTCAGCCCGACCGCCCGCATCGACGGCACCGACCAGCGGGTGGCCGTGGATGTCGCCGTGATCGACACGGGCGTAGACCTCGACCACCCCGACCTCAACGTCAACACGGCAGGCGCCAAGAACTGCTCCACCGGCAGAAGCGCCGACGACGGCAACGGCCACGGCACCCACGTCGCAGGCACGATCGGCGCCTTGGACAACGGCGTCGGCGTGGTGGGCGTCGCGCCGGGCGCTCGTATCTGGCCGGTCAGGGTGCTCAACGCCCAGGGCAGCGGCAGCTTCTCCGACATCATCTGCGGCATCGACTACGTCACGGCGCACGCCAACGAGATCGAGGTTGCCAACATGAGCCTGGGAGGCTCTGGTAGCGACAGCGCCTGTGGCACCAACAGGGACGCCATGCACGAGGCCATCTGCCGTTCGGTCGCGGCGGGTGTCACCTACGTTGTGGCAGCGGGTAACAGCGCCTCCAACTCGTCGTCGTTTGTGCCTGCTGCGTACGACGAGGTGATTACGGTGAGCGCCCTGGCGGACTTCAATGGCCAACCGGGTGGGGGTGCGGCGGCTACGTGCCGTACGGATGTGGATGACACGTTTGCCGACTTCTCCAACTATGGCGCGGATGTGGATCTCATCGCGCCCGGTGTCTGCATCTTGTCGGCGTGGAAGGGTGGCGGCTACAACACGATTTCCGGTACGTCGATGGCCAGCCCGCATGTGGCTGGAGGCGCGGCTCTGTACAAGGCGACCCATGCCACGGCGTCTCCGGCGGGTGTGAAGTCTGCTCTTCAGGCGGCTGGTACCGATAGCTGGAACACGGGCACTGACCCAGACGCTACGCACGAGCGCTTGCTCAACGTGGCCACGTTCTAGACGTCAGACCGCCTGAGGCGTGTTCAGGCGTGTTCAGGCGTCTCAGCGGATGCGGCCAGCGGGCGTGCGCGCCACACCACTCCGAGTGCGGGGTTGCCGGTGGGACTTGGCTCGATCCTTTCCACCGTGAAGCCCTCACGCTCGTAGAACGCACCCGCGCGCTCGTTGGCCGCGAAATGTTCGACGTACAGCCGATCGGTGTCGGCGGGCAGCTGTTTGATGAGGGCATCGAGCAGCCGCAGGCCCAGGCCGTGGCCGCGATGTCGGGGGTGGACGTAGAGCTTGTAGACGACGTGGTCGGCTCCTCTGCGCCCGCGCTGCCCGACGCCGACGACGTGCCCGTCAGTCTCGGCGTCAGTCTCGGCGTCAGGCTCTGCGACGACCACCAGGCCCTCGGCTACGGCTGCGTCGACGTGCGTCTCGTTCCACCACCTGCGGACCTGCTCATCCGCTGCGGCAACGCCGATCAGCGGGGCGTAGTGCGGTCGAATGTGCGCCTCGCCGAAACGGCAGATCGCCACCACGTCGTCGGGCCTGGCTTCCCGCACGAACGGTTTGACCGGTTCGACCGGTTCAGCGCTCGACGACATCGCATCCTCCCGCAATGATCTCGCACTGGCCAGGTTACGACAGCACAGCCCGCGCGCTGATCGGCCGGGTACTCCGCCAGCCGGCATACATGGAACGAGTGCGGAGCGCGTTGCGTTTGGACCCGCGAAGCGTGGGCTTGTCGGTGGAAAGTCCGGTTCAAAGATCAAAAGCGCCTCGCCGGCGGG
>NZ_JBBEGC010000083.1:0-31577 GCF_037401995.1 Saccharothrix sp. CCNWYY140 | reverse complement strand
TCCCGTGGTCGCTGCCGCTTGGCGGAACGCAAGAGCTCCCCGCCCTTCGGGCGTAACGCCTTCGGCGAAAAGCGGCGCACCTTCGGCGGAAAGCACGCGGCGGTCGAGTGGTGGGTCGGGGGAGCCTGCGGCCGGCGGTACCGGGTCCCGACCGCGCGTCATGTTCGGGACCGGTCCCCGGGTGCCGCCGATAGCGTCCGGCCCCGTGACGAGGAAACGCTTTGCCGCGCGCGCGAGTCAGCCGTTCGTGCTGGTTGGTGGCGTGTGTGTGGCGGCTGTGGTTGCCGTGGTGGCTGGGGTGGCGCCGCCGTTGTCGGCTGCGAGGTTCGCGAACACCGGCCACTGGATGTACAACTCGGTGCTGGGCACGGTCTTCCACGTCGACGGTGCCACGGCCAACATCGACGCGCGGTTCGCGATCGATGCCGAGGTGGGCAGCCAGGTCCTGCAAAGCGACACCGGCGGCTGGGTGGTCGGGCAGCACCGGATCACCGGGTTCGACAAGGAGTCGCTGTCGCAGCGGCACGTGGCCACCCCGCCCTCCGACGAGATCCCGGTGGGCATCGAGGTCGTCGGCGGGCCGTACGCGGTCTACGCCAACACCGGCCGGATCATCCGGCTCGGCGACCCGGCCGCGTCGATCTCCACCGGCGGCGCGATCGGCCCGCCGGTGGCCACCCCGGAAGGCGCACTCTGGTTCCACCGCACCGGGAAGGGCGAGATCTGCACCCTGGCCAAGGACGCCGTGGAGGTGTCCGGCTGCCCGGTGTCCGCGCCGGTGGACCACGCGGGCGCGTTGACCGTCGTGGACGGGCGGCCCGCGTTCCTCGACCTGTTCACCAGCAAGCTGCACACCGTCGACGGCGACGCGCTCGGCGAGGGCGTCGACCTGGGGGTCATGCTGTCGCCCGACTCCCGGCCCGCTCCCCGGGACGCGGACGGGCGGCTGGCCATCCTCGACCCGGGTGCCGCGCAGACCAGCCTGGTCCTGGTGGACACCAGGTCCACGCCGGCCAAGGCCGTGACGGTGGCGCTGGGCACCGGCGACTACGACGGCCCGGTGTCGACCGGCGAGGTCGTCGCGCTGGTGGACCGGCAGAAGGGCACCGTGGTCACCTACGACCCGGACGGCAAGCGGAAGGACGAGAAGCCGCTCAAGGACAAGACGGGCCAGCCCCGGCTGTCCGTGGGCGAGGACAAGCGGGTCTACGTCGAGGACACCAACGGCACGCAGGTGCTGGTGGTCGACGAGGACGGCAGCGTGACCGACGTCGACGTGAACCGGAAGGCCGAGACGCAGACCCAGGCCACGACCACGAAGACGTCCGACCAGACGGCGGAGCGCGACGCCCGTCAAGCCGGTGACGACCGGCAGCCGGAACGCACGACCGGACGCCCCGCGCCCCCACCGCAGACGCCGCCCGCGGTGCCGCCGAGCCGTCCCGGCGCCCCGGTCGCGGTCGACGCGCGGCCCGGCGACGGTTCGGCCACCGTCACCTGGGGGCCCGCGCCGGACAACCGCGCGCCGATCACCTCGTACGTGGTGTCGTGGCAGGGCGGCAACGGCCAGACCGGGTCGGTCGGGGTCGGCGGCGGGGCGGGCGCGTACCAGGTCAACGGTCTGACCAACGGGGTGAGCTACACGTTCACCGTGGCCGCGACGAACCAGGTGGGCACCGGCCCCGGCGCGTCGACCCGCCCCGTCACGCCGAACGCGCCGGTCTCGCCCGCTGCGGCACCGGTCGGCCTGCAAGCGAGCTACGACGTGGACGACCGGCCGAGCCGGGACGTCACGCTGACCTGGGCCCAGCCCGCGCTCAACGGCGGCACGCTGGCGCACTACCAGGTCACCGCCACCGGCCTGAATCCGCAGCAGGTGACCGGGACCCAGGCCGTGTACCGGAACGTGTCGGCGACCCAGGCCGTCACCTTCACGGTGTCCGCGGTGACCAGGACCCCGGACGGGCAGCTCCTCACCGGCGCGCCGGCGTCCGCCACCCACGAAGCCGCGCCCCTGCCGCAGATAAGCCTGACCAAGGGCGCGCCCACCGACCAGCACTGCGGCGAGGATCCGGACTGCGCGTGGATGCACATCGTCATGACCGGGTTCGACCCCAACACCTCGTACGAGGTCGTGCCGTACAGCAACGATCCCGATTACTCGAACACGGGTCACGGGACGGTGACCGATTCCAACGGCTCCAAGACGTTGAACGAGTTCGCCTACGCCGGCAAGGGCGACACGGTGTGGGTCGAAGTGATCCTCCCGGACGGCACCCCGATCCGGTCGACCCAGTTGGTCTGGTGAGTTCTCAGCTTCAGGAAAGGGACATCGTGTCGCAGACTCCCGGTCAGGTGTACGAGCTGATCGCGGCGAACGTCCAGAAGGTCGTCCGGGGCAAGCCCCAGGTCGTCCGGCTGGCGGTGGCCACGCTGTTCAGCGAGGGGCACCTGCTCATCGAGGACGTGCCGGGCCTGGGCAAGACCACGCTCGCCCGGTGCCTGGCCCGCAGCGTCGGCGGCAGCTGGAACCGGATCCAGTTCACGCCGGACCTGCTGCCCGGCGACATCACCGGTGTCCAGGTCTACCACCAGGGTGACGAGAAGTTCGCGTTCCACCCGGGCAGCGTGTTCGCGAACGTGGTGCTGGCCGACGAGATCAACCGCGGCACCCCGAAGACCCAGTCGGCGCTGCTGGAGGTGATGTCGGAGCGGCGGGTCACGGTGGACGCCGTGGGCCACGAGGTGCCCAGGCCGTTCCTGGTGATCGCCACGCAGAACCCGATCGAGATGGCGGGCACCTACCGGCTGCCCGAGGCGCAGCTGGACCGGTTCCTGATGCGGCTGCGGATGGGGTACCCGGACCGGGCCTCCGAGGCGCTGGTGGTGATGAGCGACCGCGCCGGCGTCGACCCGGACGAACTCCCGGCCGTGGTGGACATCCCGACGCTGCGCGACGCCATCGCGCAGGCGCGCGCGGTCCGCATCGACCACGCCGTGATCGACTACGCCACGGGCATCACCTCCGCGACCCGGCAGCACTCGGAGGTCCGCTACGGCGCGAGCCCGCGCGGCACCATCGCGCTCGTCAGCGCGGCGCAATCGCTCGCGGCGACCTACGGGCGCGCGTTCGTGACGATCGACGACATCAAGGAGGTCGCGCACGCGGTGCTCGACCACCGGCTGATCCTCAAGCCTGAGGCCGAACTGCGGCAGCGCACGGCCGAAGGCGTCGTGGCCGACCTGCTGGCCGAGATCCCGGTCCCGACCACGAGCGTGTCGGGGGTCTGACCGTGCGGCTGACCCGACGTGGCGTGTGCACCCTCGCGGTCGCGGTGGTGCTCATCGCGCTCGGCCTGGTCGCGGGCTACCCGCTGCTGGTCGCGGTGGGCGCGATGGCCGTGGGCGCGGTGGTCGCCGCGCTCGGTGTCGCCGGCCGCAAACCCCGGGTGGAGGTCATCCGCGAGTTGTTCCCCGACCGGGTCGAGCGCGACGGCCGGGCCGTGATCACGTTGCGCGTCCACAACCCCGGCACGCGGCGGCAGAGCGGGTTCACCGCCGTCGACCGGGTCGGCGAGGACCGGGTGACCGTCGCGGTCCGCCCGCTCGCGGCCGGCGCGGAACAGCCCTACCTCAACGAGTTGCCGACCGGGCGGCGGGGCAGGCACGACGTCGGCCCGCTGACCCTGTTCCGCGCCGACGCGCTCGGGCTGGGCCGGTCCGAGCTGTCCCTGGGCGCGACGGCGACGCTGTGGGTGTACCCGAAGACGCACCCGGTCGCCGCGGTCACCGGCGGGCTCCCGGTGCACCACCACGACGGTGAGGCCACGGAGACGTCGCCGCGGGGGTCGCTCGACATCCGCGAGGTGCGGCCGTACGTCCCCGGCGACGAGGTCCGCCACCTGCACTGGAAGGCGACGGCCCGGACCGGGCAGCTGATGGTCCGCGACTACGCGGACCCGCACCAGCCGCGGTTCACCGTGTTGCTGGACGACCGGCGGGAGGTGGCGGCGGCGGAGTTCGAGGAGTCGGTGGAGCTCGCGGCGTCCCTGCTCGTCGCCGCCGCCGACGCCGACCACCGGTGCCGGTTGGTGACGCCGGGCGGTGTCGACGCCGTCGCGCCCTCGGGGTGGAACGCCGTCCAGCGGTACTTGGAAGAGCTGTGCGTGGTGGACCGGACCCGGGACGCGGGTCTGCCGCTCGTGCCCGGGGTGCTGGCGGGGGCGGGCGGCGGCACGCTCGTCGTGATCTCCTCCGCGGTGTCCGTCTCGCCGGACGACCGGGCGGCGCTGGTCGGTCTGAGGCCGCGGTACGGCGCTGTTGTGCTGGTGGTCGGGCTGTCTGGTGCCGCGCCGGAGGTGCCGGGGATCCGGGTGCTGCGGTCGGCGAACGCCGTGGACGCCATCCGCCAGTGGCAGGCGGTGATCGCATGACTCGCACAGCAAGCGGTGATCGTGTGACGCGACTCCGCGTGGTCTCGTTGTTGCTTGCCACGGCGGTGCCGGGGCTGTTGTTCGCGCCGGTGTTCGGGCTGTGGGCGTTGGTGCCACCGGTGGCCGGTGTCGGAGTGGCGTGTTACGCCGTGTTCGAGCTGTGCCTGCGGGTGCCCGCGCTGCGGCCGTGGCGGCCCTTGCTCGCGTTGGTCGCGGGTGCGCTCGTGCTGGTCGAAGTGACGTTGTTCGACACCACGCGAAGCGGTCTGCCGACGCTGGACAGCCTCACGCGGCTGGTCGCCGGCGCGACCGACTCCTGGCAGCTGACCTTGCAGTCGACCTGGCCGGTGCGGCCGGAAGCGGACCTGCTGCTGTTCGTGCCGTTGCTCGTGCTTATCACGGGCATGGTGGGGATCGAACTGCTGCGCCGGCCCGCCGTGGCCGTGCTGCCCAGCCTCGGTTTCCTCCTGCTGAGCCAGACCTTCGTCGCCTTGCAGGGCACGGAGGCGGTGGTGGCGGTGCTGGTCTACGGGGCCGCCGTCGCGGGGGTGTTCGTCTCCGAGGCGCGGTCCGCGGTCGCGCTGACGGTCGGGCTGAGCGTGGTGGCCGGGGTCGCGGGCCTCGCGGTGCCGACCGGACCCGCGTACTCGGTGCGGCACAACGAGTTCGCCCAGGTCCCGCAGGAGCGGGAGGTGAGCCCGCTGGCCGAGGTCGCGGCCCGGCTGTCCGACCCGGACGCGGAGGTGTTCCGGTACACCAGCGACGCCCCGGTGGACCGCTGGCGGCTGGTGGTGCTGGACGGCTTCGACGGCGTCACGTGGACCGCGGGCGACCGGTACCGCAGGCTGGGCGCGGAGATCGGGCCGCCGGCCGGGACGACCGTGCCGACCACCCAGCGCTCCGCGCGCCTCACGGTGCCCGGCGGCCCGCGGTGGCTGCCCAGCCAGGCGATGCCCACCTCGGTGACCGGCCCGGTGCGGCCCTTGGTCGACCAGGACTCCGGCACGCTGCTGCTCCCGGACCGGGGTGGCCCGGTGCAGTACGACCTGACCTGGCGGGAGCCGGTCGGCGACCTCGCCGGTCTCGCCGACGCCGCCGTGTCGACCGACGTCCGGACCGGCGACCTCGGCACCGTGCGGGACGAGATCGCCGCGATCGCGCGCACGGCCACCAGGGACGCGCGGCCGACGTTCCGGACCGCGCTCGTGCTGGAGCAGTACCTCAGCGAAAACTACAAGCTCGCGACCGGTGCCGCGCTGCCGACCGGGAGCGGTTGGCCCCAGTTGCGCGAGTTCCTCGAGACCACCAAGCGGGGGACCAGCGAGCAGTTCGCCGCGTCCTACGTGGTGCTCGCCCGGATCGTCGGCATCCCGGCCCGGTTGGCCGTCGGGTACCGCGCGCCCCGGGACCAGGAGGGCGGCGAGGTCGTGGTGCGCAACAAGGACGTGCTCGCCTGGCCCGAGGTCGCGGTGGAGGGCGTCGGGTGGGTGCCGCTAGACCCGGCCGGCACGGCGAGCGACGCGGGCGCGGCGCCGACCACGCTGGCGGAGGTCCTGGCGAAGGCACGCGCCGAACTCCCGCCGCCGTCCCAACCGCTGCCCGACCCGCCCGTGTCCGCGCCCGCACAGGTGGATGAGGGTGGTTCGTGGACCGGTGTCGGGACGCTGGTGGGATGGGGTCTGGTGGGCCTGCTCGCGCTGTTCGTGGCGGCGCTGCTCGCCATCCCGGTCGCGAAGCTCGTCCGGACCGTGCGCCGCAGGCGCTACACGGGTGCCCGGAGCGTCGTCGCCGCCTGGTGGGAGGCCCGCGACCTGCTGCGCGCGCACGGCGCACGGGTCACCCCCGGCATGACAGTCCGGGACCTCGCCGGTGTGTCCGAGGGGTCCATTGTGGACAGTCTGCACCGCCTCGCCGTCCACGTGGACACGGCGTTGTGGTCGGGCGCGGGGGCGGACCGGGACACTGTGACGGCGGCGTGGAACGCCGTGGCGGAGATCCGCGGCACGCTCGCCCGGCGCTCGTTCGGCGCCCGGCTCAGGGCGGTGTTCGCGATCCGATGAGCAGCTTGCTCGGCCGTGGCCCGGTCGCCGAGGTGTACACCGTCGACGGAGTCGCGTTGAAGGTGTTCCCCGGCAAGTTCGACCGGCGCACCCTCGCGACCATCGAGCGGGAACGCGCCAAGCTCGCCGAGCTGTCCGTGCCCGTGCTGCCGGTGGACGGCGTCGAACTGGTCGACGGCAGCCGGCACGCCTTGCGGATGGAGTTGTGCGTCGACTCGCTGGCCACCCGCGTCGGGCGGGAGGGGCCGCTGTCGTCGGAGGAGGTGGCGGCCCTGTGCGAGTCGCTGCCGCGAGCGCTGGCCGCCGCGCACGCGCTCGGCGTGCTGCACGGCGGGATCAGCCCGACGAACGTGTTGTTCCGCGCGAACGGCGAGGTCGTGCTGGCGGACTTCGGTGTCGCGCAGCGGCAGCAGTTCCGGCGCGATCCGCTGGCCGGCATCGAATGGGTGTCGCCGGAGACGCTGCGCACCGGCCTGGTCGAAGCGGCGACCGACGTGTACGGGCTCGGTGCGGTGCTGCACTTCGCGTTGACCGGGAAGTCGCCGCATCCGAGCCGGATCGGAGAGCCGACCGGCGAGCGGATCCTGCGCGTGCTCGGCGATCCGGTGCCCGCGGTCAGCCGGCCCGACGTCCCCATCGCGCTGTCCACCGCCATCGGCCGGATGCTCGCGCCCGATCCGGCCCGCCGCTCGTCACCGGCGACGGCCGACGTGCCCGAGGCGTCGCCGGCCAGGCCTCCGCGCTGGCGTCGCCATGCGGTCACTGCGGTGACGGCGGTGTCGGCCGCCGCGCTGGCGGCAGTGCTGGCCGCCGTGTTCGTACCGCGCGGCACGCCCGAGTCGCCGGCGGCGAACCCCACACCGCCGCCGGTCGCGGACACCGCGGAGCCGCCACCGGACACGGCTGAGCCGGTGGTGGAGCTGGCCGAGCCGACCGACCTGGGCGACAAGGTGGAGCTCACCTGGACGTCGAACGACGACCGGCTCTACTTCGCCGTCCGCTACTGGGTGGAGGGCGAGCCGAGCCAGACGGTTTCCGTGGGGTTCGGCCACACCGCGACGGTGAGCGTCGATCCCGACCCGGCCCGCAAGTACTGCTTCCTGGTGCGCGCCACGAAGGGCGGGGAGTCGATTTACGAGAGCCAGACCGAGGACCTGCGTGGCGCGGTCTGCCGAGGGTGAGGAGGTCGGCGCGTGGAGCCGAGGTTGACGCATTCGGACGGGCTCGCGCTGCCCAGGGGGCACAACAGCCTGACGCACGGCGTCGGGCGGGCCGCGCCGGGTTCGGTGCACGCGCTGGCCCTCGGCGGCGGGTACACGGTCGGCCCGCGGGACGGCCGGGTCGTCTACTTCGGACGCAACCGGCCGCTGGTGCACGTGTGCGTCGGCGAGGACGACCAGCAGGTCAGCCGCCGGCACGGCGAGCTGACCCACCACCAGGGCCGGTGGTGGCTGCGCAACACGGGACGCCGGCCGATCCGCCTGCCCGGCTCGCAGTGGCTGTTCGCCCAGCAGGAGGCGATCCCGCTGGCCCCGGGCTACACGCCGTTGCTGGTGCCCGGCTCACGGGACCGCGAGCACCTGTTGGAGGTCTACGTCACGGGTCCCGATGGCGACCGGCCCCGCACCCGCCACGGCGCCGACACCGACCCGCCCCGGCGGTACGCGCTGACCGAGGACGAGAAGTTGGTGCTAGTCATCCTCGGCGGAGACTACCTGTCCCTCGAACCCAACCCGAAACCGCTGACGTGGAAGGAAACCGCGCTCCGGCTCGCCGAACTGCAACCCGACGCGGGCTGGACCGCGAAGAAGGTCGAGCGCCGGGTCAGCGCGGTGCGCGACCGCCTGTCCCGCCGCGGGGTGCACGGCCTGACCCGCGAGGAGGTCGGCGAACCGCTCGGCAACGCCCTGAACGACAACCTGCTGCGGGAACTCGTGCAATCGACCGCGCTCACGCCGAAGGACCTGGGGCTGCTGGGCGACACGTGGTGAGCGCCGGCCGCGCCGGCCTCACTTCGGCCGCCCCGGCCACTGTTTCGCCCCGCGCCGCCCCGCCCCGCGCCGCCCCGCCCCGCGCCGCCCCGCCCTGCCCCGCTCCGGCCGCCCCGGTCGGGCTGCTCCGCTCGGCGGTCGGACCTCGGCCGCCCCGGCCACGTCCCGCGGCGGCGACTGGGCGAATGCCCACCGCGGCCCTGGCCGATACGCTGGACGAGCACCGCCACCGTTCACCCGACCAGGGGAGCTTTCATTGGCGCGCTTGCGTTTTCTCGCTCACGCCGTCGGTGCTTTGGTGGTGACGGCGGTCATGTCCGCCGCCGTGCTCACCGGTACCGCCAGTGCGTGCAGTTGCCTGCCCTATGACACCGAACCACAGCGTTACGCCCGGGCCGATCACGTGTTCAGCGGCTACGTGTCCGCGTCGACCGTCCTGGAGCGCGGCAAGCCGAACTACATCTGGGACGACCTGCGTGCGTACACCGTGCAGGTCGACACGGTGTACAAGGGCTCCGTGCCGGCGACCGTGACCGTGACGACCTACTACGCGGGCTCGATGTGCGGGCTCTCGCTCTACGTCGGCGAGTCGTACCTGGTGTTCGCGTGGAGCGGCGCCACTGCCGGCGAGGTGTCGTCCCACTACTGCTCCGGCACCCGCCCGGCGAGCGCCGGCCCGCCCGTGACGTCCACGGCGGTGGCCGCCCCGGCGGGAGCCCCCGCCTGCGCCGCCACCGCCGTCTGACGGCCCGGACCGGAGGTGGGTGTCCGACACCCACCTCCGCCGCCGGCAAGGCGCCCAACCTCCGCCGCCGGTTCGGCACCCACTTCCGCCGCCGCCTCGGCACCCAACCTCCGCCGCGGGCTCAGCCGATCGCCTGGTAGGCGGTGGTCCAGAAGTCCCGGTGCAGCCGGGGCGTGGTCGCCGAGTCCAGGGCCGCCTGGGTCAGCAGGATGCCCACGAAGCCCTCGGCCGGGTCGCCGTACGCGGTCGTGCCCAGGCCGCCGTCCCAGCCGAACTGGCCCACGGACGCCAGGTCGCGCCGGTGGGTCCGGACCGCCATGCCGAAGCCGTAGCCGCCGTGCCGGCCGAAGTGGTCGCCGAACTGGTCCTTCTCGACCTTCTGGCCGGGCGTGAGGTGGTCGGTGGTCATCAGCTCGACCGACGCGCGGGACACTACGCGCTCGCCCGCGTGGACGCCCTTGTCCAGCAGCATCCGGTAGAAGGCGTGGAAGTCGTCCACGGTGGAGACCAGTCCGTCCCCGCCCGCCGGGAACACCGGCGGTGCGCTGTGCTTGCCGCCCGCCGCCTCGTCCCACACGGTCAGCTCGCCGGTCACCGGGTCGTGCGCGTAGCTGGTGGCCAGCCGGTGCAGCCGGTCCTGCGGCACGTGGAAGCCGGTGTCGACCATGCCGAGCGGGGCGAACAGCCGTTCCCGCAGGAACTCCGGGAACGACTGCCCGGAAGCCCGCGCGACCAGCACCCCCAGCACGTCCGACCCGACGTGGTACTGCCACCGCTCGCCCGGCTGGTACATCAGCGGCAGGCGGCCGAGCCGGGCGATCCACTCGTCCGGCGACACCATCGGTGACGCGGCGGTGCCGTCGCCGGTGATCGCCAGTTCGCGCATGGCGACCTGGATCGGGTAGGTGTCCGGCGGGGCGAGCACCAGCCCGAACCCGAACGTCAACGTCAGCAGGTCCCGCACGGTGATCGACCGCTGAGCCGGCACGGTGTCGTCCAGCGATGCGTCGATGCTGCGGAGCACCCGGCGGTCGGCCAGCTCGGGCAGCCAGGTCTCGACCGGGTCGTCCAGGCCCACCTTGCACTCTTCGACCAGCACCATCACCGCGGCGGCCGTGACCGGCTTGGTCAGCGAGGCCATCCGGAAGATCGTGTCCCGGCCCATCGGCGCGCCGCCGACGCCGAGCGCGCCCAGGGCCTCGACGTGGACCTCGTCGCCCCGGCCGACCAGCGCGACCAGGCCGGGGACGGCGCCGGACTCGACGGCCCCCGCCAGCACGTCGTGCATGCGGCGCAACCCGACCGGCGACAGCCGCCCCTGCTCGCCCATCGCCCAGTTCCCGGCCTTGTCCCAGCTCACGGTGTGCGTCATGGTCAACTCCCCAGTAGTAGCGAACGCTGTACGCGTTCTGCGAACACTGTACGCACAACCGGGCCCCGTTGTCACGATGATCTTCGGAAAACGTCCTCGGGACCGGTCCACCGCCGATCGGACACGCTCGCCGCATGACGCGTCCCCGATCAAGAGAGAGGTGGTTCCGATGACACGGGTTCGTCGTGTCCTCACAGTGGTGTTGCTCGCAGTGGGCGTCTTGGCCGTGTACCAGCCGACCACGTCGTGGGCGGCCACCCCGCTGCCGGTCGCGGGCGTCTCGGCCAGCGCGCACGACGGCAACGTCCCGGCCAACACGATCGACGGCAACCTCGGCACCCGCTGGTCCGCCGAGGGGGACGGGGTGTGGATCCGGTACGACCTGGGCTCGCCGCAGGTCATCGGTTCGGTGTCGATCGCCTGGCACAAGGGGGACGTCCGGGAGTCGACGTTCGAGGTCGAGCTCTCCGACGACGGGTCGTCGTGGACCCCGGCGGTCGCGCGGAGAACGAGCAGCGGCAGCACACTCGGGCCGGAGCACTACGACTTCCCCGACAGCACCAAGCGGTACCTGCGGATCGTCGGGTACGGCAACACCGACAACGACTGGACCAGCATCACCGAGACCACCGTCAACGGGGCCGACAGCGGGGGCGGCACGTGCGCCTACCCGGCCGACGTGCTGGACCTGAAGAACTGGTACATCGGCCTGCCCATCGGCGAGGAGGAAAGCCCCACCAACGTCGAGCAGCCGGCGTTGGCCACCTACAAGATCGACCCGTGGTTCACCACGACCCCGACCTGTGATGCGGTCCAGTTCCGCGCCCCTGTCAACGGCGTCACCACGAGCGGTTCGAGCTACCCCCGCTCGGAACTGCGCGAGATGAACGGCACCGCCAAGGCAGCCTGGTCGTCCACCTCCGGCACCCACACGATGGTCATCGACCAGGCCATCACCGCGTTGCCCGCGGACAAGCCGCACGTGGTCGCCGGCCAGATCCACGACTCCAGTGACGACGTCTCGGTGTTCCGGCTCGAAGGCAGCAGCCTCTACATCACCGACGGCGACACGAGCCACCACAAGCTGGTGACGAGCAACTACGTGCCGGGCACGAGGTTCCAGGCCAAGTTCGTGGTCAGCGGCGGCCAGATCAAGGCCTACTACAACGGCGTGCTGCAAACCACGATCTCGAAGAGCTTCTCCGGCGGCTACTTCAAGGCGGGCGGGTACACGCAGGCCAACTGCACCAACTCGGCCCCGTGCAGCGACACCAACTACGGTGAGGTGAAGATCTACGGCCTGACCGTCACCCACGACGCCGGCGACCCGGGCACGGGCGACCCGGGCGCCGACCGCATCGTCAACGTCGCGAACTCGACCCAGCTGCAAAGCGCGTTCGCCGACGCCCGCGCGGGCGACCGGATCGTGCTCGCCAACGGCAACTACACGATCGGCAAGATGAGCGGCAAGCACGGCACCGCCACCAAGCCCATCACCGTCGTCGCGGCGAACCGCGGCCAGGCGGTGGTCACCGGCGGGCAGCTCGAAGTCGCGAGTTCCTCGTACGTGGTGTTCGAAGGTCTCAAGTGGACCAACAGCAACACGCTGAAGCTCACCAGCTCGAACAACGTGCGGCTCACCCGCAACCACTTCCGGCTCACCGAGCAGTCGTCGCTGAAGTGGGTGCTCATCCAAGGCGCGGACAGCCACCACAACCGGATCGACCACAACCTGTTCGAGGAGAAGCACCAGCAGGGCAACTTCATCACCATCGACGGGTCGTCGAGCCAGCAGTCCCAGCACGACCTCATCGACCACAACCACTTCCGCAACACCGGACCCCGGGTCGACAACGGGATGGAGGCCATCCGCGTCGGCTGGAGCGAGATCTCGCGGTCCAGCGGGTTCACCACCATCGAGTCGAACCTGTTCGAGAACTGCGACGGCGACCCCGAGATCATCTCGGTGAAGAGCAACGACAACACCGTCCGCTACAACACCTTCCGCACCTCGCAGGGCACGGTGTCGCAGCGCCACGGCAACCGCGGCTCCTTCTACGGCAACTTCTTCTTCGGCGAGGGCAAGGCGGGAACCGGCGGCATCCGGCTCTACGGCCAGGACCACAAGGTCTACAACAACCACTTCGAGGGCCTGACCGGCACCGGCTACGACGCCGCGTTGCAGATCGACGGCGGCGACGTGGACACCTCGGGCGCACTCAACGCGCACTGGCGTGTCTACAGGGCGACCGTCGTGCACAACACCTTCGTGAACAACGTGTCGAACATCGAGATCGGAGCCAACTACTCCCTCCCGCCGGTCGACTCCACCATCGCCGACAACGTGGTCACCGGCAGCCGGGGCAAGCTGTTCAACGAGCGCAAGGCACCGGTGAACATGACCTACGCCGGCAACATCGCCTGGCCGACCGGCACGGCGACCGTCGGCGTCACCAAGCCCACCGAGGCCATCCGCACGGCCGACCCGCTGCTGGTCCGCGAGGGGGCGGTGTACCGGATCGGCGCGACCAGCCCGGCGATCGACACCGGCACCGGCCGCTACACGTTCGTCACCGACGACATGGACGGCCAGCTGCGCGCCGGCGTCCCCGATGTCGGAGCCGACGAACACTCGACCACTGCGGTCGCCCGAGGCCCGCTCACCGCGACGGAGGTCGGACCGAACGCGCAGTAAGTACACTGTGGACAGACGATCGTCCCTTCGCGTGAAGGGGCGATCGTCTGTCCAACGCCTCGAATACCACGCGCTGGGAGCGGTGCGCAGCGCCCGTCCGGGCGGATCCATCGGGTGTGGGTCGGTGGATCGGTTCGGATTCGCTTTGCGCATCGCGGTGATATCTCGGGGGCAGCTTATTTCGCAGTTCCGAGATTATTCTCTTGCTATCGTCGTTCCCGGGCGACGTCGGGGAGGCGGTGCACGCTTATGAGTGCTCATCGCATTGGGTTGGCTCAGGGCACCGCGATATACGTGGGGGCCATCCTGGGTGCGGGCATTCTCGCGTTGCCCGCGCTCGCCGCGGCCGAGGCCGGGCCGGCCGCCGTGGTCGCCTGGGCGGGGCTGGTGGTGTTCTGCGTGCCGGTGGCGTTGAGCTTCGCCGCGATGGGCTCGGAGTACCCGGACGGCGGCGGCATCGCGACGTTCGTGGCCAAGGCGTGGGGGCCGCGCGCGTCGGGCGCGGTCGGCTACTGGTTCTACTTCGCGTTGCCCGCCGGGGCGCCCGCGACCGCGTTCGTCGGCGGCCAGTACGTCGCGCACGCCCTGGGCGGCGGTGACCGGCAGGCGCTGGCGATCGCCGCGGTCCTGCTGGTGGCGGCGTTCGGCATCAACGCGGTCGGCCTCAAGGTCTCCGGGCGCGTGCAGCTCGGCCTGATCAGCCTGCTCGCGGTGCTGTTGCTGGTCGCGGTGATCACCGCGTTGCCGCAGTCCGACACCGACAACCTCACCCCGTTCGCTCCGCACGGCTGGCTGTCCGTCGGGCACGCGGCGAGCCTGCTGTTCTTCACCTTCGCGGGCTGGGAGGCGGTCACCCACCTGTCCGGCGAGTTCCGCGACCCCCGCCGCGACCTGCGCCGCACCGCGATCCTCACGCTCATCGTGGTCGCCGTGCTGTACCTGGGCCTCGCCCTGACCACCACCCTGGTCCTGGGCCCCGAACTGGCCGGGTCGAGCGCCCCGCTGACCCTGCTGCTGGAACGCGGTGTCGGTCCGGCGGCGGGCGTGGTGACGGCGGGGCTGGCGATCGTGCTGACCTTCGGCACCATGACCGCCTACCTGGCGGGCGCGTCCCGGCTCGGTGCGGCGCTGGCGCGGGACGGCGCGCTGCCCGCGTGGCTGAGCCGCGGCCACGCGGCGGGCGAGGTGCCCCGGCGCAGCCTGGGCCTGCTGTTCGTGCTGAGCCTCGCGCTGTCGGCCGCCGCCCTCGGCTTCGGCCTGGAACTGGGTGACGTGATGCTGGCCGCCTCGACGTGCTTCATCGCGGTGACGGTGGCCGGGCTCGCGGCGGGCCTCCGGTTGCTGCCCCGGCGTTCGCCCGTCTGGTGGGGCACGGTCGTCGCCCTGGTCGTGATGGGCGTCGTGTTGGTCTTCTCGGGTTACTTCCTGCTGGTGCCCGCGGTGCTCGCGGGAATCGCGGTGACCTACTCCAGTCGGCCGCGGGCGGCCGTTCCGGAACCCGTCGAAAACTCCATCCACGGGACAACGCACTAGTCCGATCGGAATCGTCGACCGCGACGGGGGCGGTATTCGCCGTGCCCGCTCGCGGTCGCCACCGACCAACCACACGGAGCAGAGAAATGATCGCAACCGTCAGCTGCCTCGTCTGCGACACCGCGCTGGAAGTGGCGCAGGGCACCGAAAAGGGCGAGATCGTCGAATGCGGGTCGTGCGGCCAGGAGCACGAGGTCGTCGAGGCGGCCGACGGGCGCTTCGAAGTCGCGTTCGCGCCGGAGGTCGAAGAGGACTGGGGCGAGTGACCGGGCCGGACGTCCTGCTGTCGGTGACGATGGTGCGGCCCGACGAACGACTCCTGCTGGACGCGTTGCGCGCGGCGGGCCTCAGCGTCGAGACCGCCCTCGCCGCGGACATCGGCCACGTGCTCAACGGGTCGGCGCCGCCGCCCGCCGTCGCGTTGCTGCGCAACCTGTCCCACCGCGAGGCGGCGGGCATCGCGCACCGGCTCGGCCACCTCGGCGTGCCGACCCTGAACACCGGCACGGCGCTGGACATCTGCCACGACAAGGGCGCGCAGGCGCTGCTGTTCGGGCGGCACGGCGTCCCGCACCCGCGCTCGCTGCACGCGTTCGGCCACGACCAGGTGCGGGACATCGCGCTGTCGCTGGGGTGGCCGGTCGTGGTCAAACCGCTCAGCGGCTCCTGGGGGCGCGGTGTGGTGCGGTTGACCGACCCGGCCTGCCTGGAGGCGTGGACGGGTGGCCGCGAGTCCGCCGACGCGGCGGGGAAGCTGTTCCCCGTCCTGGTGCAGGAGTACGTCGAGAAGCCCGGCCACGACCTGCGTGTCGTGGTCGTCGGCACGGAGCCGGTGGTGGCCATCGAGCGCGCCTCGGACGACTGGCGCACCAACACCCACCTCGGCGCGACCGTGCGGCGGACCGAGATCACCCCGGTGGTCCGGGACCTGTGCGACCGCGTGGTGGCGCTGCTCGGCCCCGGCTTCTACGGCGTGGACCTGCTGGAGGACGTCCGGACCGGCGAGCTGAAGGTGTTGGAGGTCAACGCCAACCCGGAGTTCGCCAAGTCGTCCGCGCTGCACGGCGTGGACGTCGCCGCGCACCTCGCGGGCTTCCTGGCCGACCGCGTCCGCCACCTCGCCGCCGCCTGAACCACCGGACTGGGGGAGTGCACGATGGACCACTTCGACACCGCGGTAGTGCTCAGCAGGGTGCTGGCCTCCGGTGTGATCATGAGCATCGAGCGCAACGACCGCGAACTGCCCGCGCTGGAACGGTTGCTGCGCAAGGTCGGCGGACGGCCGCACGTCACGCTGGTCAACAGCGCCACCGCCGGTCTCCACTCGGCGTTGGCGGGACTGGGGCTGGGCCACGGCGACGACGTCGTCGCACCCGCCCTGGACGACAGCCACCGCCGGTTCCTCGCCTGGCTCGGCGTCCGCGCGCGGGAGGACGGCACGCCCGCGTTCGCCCACCTGGCCGTCACCCCGGAGGACGTCGGCAGGCTGGGTCCGCTGCTCGCCACCACCGTCGGCGCGCCCGCGGTGGTGCTGGACCTGACCGGGCTCGGTTTCGGCCCGGCGGCGGCGGTGCTGCTCGACGACGAGGACGCGTGGCGGCGCGCCGAGCGGCTGAAGATCTTCGGCACGTTCGACCTGCGCACCATGTGGACCCAGACCGAGGCCGACGACGGTGTCGGCGGCGTGCAGTTCAACTACCGGCTCAGCCCCCTGGTCGCCGCGTGCGCCCGGATGGCCCTCACCACAGGAGCGCGGGCGTGAACACCGATTTCCCGAAAGCGCCGCTGCCGTTGCCGCGCGCCGAGGACGTGACCGAGGAGCTGGCCGCGCTGGACGGCCCGCCGGTCGTCCCCGCCGGCCTGCGCCGCACGGTCTTCCCGGTCATCACCAAGGAAGACGTGTTCAAGGTGCTGCTGTCCACCCGCGTCGACCCGGCCAAGGTCGTCGCGGACTTCACCGAGGCGTACCGCGAGTACGTGGGCGCGGCGCACGCCATCCCGACCGCCAGCGGCACCTCCAGCCTGCACCTGGCGCTGGTCGGCGCGGGCGTGCGGCCGGGTGACGAGGTGGTCGTGCCCGCGTTCACCTTCATCGCCACCGCGCAGGCGGTCGTCGCGGCGGGCGCGGTCCCGGTGTTCGCCGACATCGAGCGGGACACCTACTGCCTCGACCCGGCCGCCGCCGAACGTGCCGTCACCGACCGGACCAAGGCGATCATGCCGGTGCACGTGCACGGCCTGCCCGCGGACCTGACCGCGTTGCGCGCGGTGGCCGACCGGCACGGCCTGGCGCTGGTCGAGGACGCCTCGCACGCGCACTCGGCCCGCTTCGACGGGCGGGTCACCGGCTCGATCGGCGACGCGGCCGGGCAGAGCCTGATGGCGGACAAGAACTTCCCGGTCGGCGGCGAGGGCGGGATCGCGTTCTTCGCCTCCGCCGAAGCGCACGCCCGCGCGGCCGAGTACGTGGAGCGGCACGGCATCGACTACGGCATGTCGTGGATCGTGGCGGCCTTCGGCGCCAGTCAGCTGGAACGGCTGCCGTACTACGACGAGATCCGCGCCCGCAACGCCGCCCGACTGGGCGAGGTGCTGGGGGAGACCGGTCTGTTCAGCGCGCCGCACGTGCCCGAGGGTCGCACGCACGCGTACAACATGTACCGGATCGGGTTGCACCCCGACGCGGTCGGCCTCGGCGACCTGCCCGTGCACGCGGTGAAGGAGGTCGTGCACGAACTGCTTGTCGCGGAAGGGGTTCCGGCGCGCGAGTGGCAGAACACGCCGATCCCGTGCCACGTGCCGTTCCGGCGGCGCGAGGGGTTCGGCGGCGGCTATCCGTTCAGCTTGAACCCGGCGGCGGCTCGGGATTACGTGCCCGAGGACTTCCCGGTCACGCTGGAGATGCTCGCGAGCACCCTGGTGTTGTGCCGGGAGTTGCGGTCGCCGGTCGAGTACGAGCGGCTGGAGCGGTACGGGCACGCGTTCGCCAAGGTGGCCCGCCGGCCGGACGCCATCCGCAAGCTGGTCGCCGGCCGGGAGTTCCCGCTGCCGCACGAGAAGGCGGCCCGCCTTGGCTGAGTCGACGCGGACCGGAGTGGGACCTTCGGCCGGCGTGGCCGGGACCGCCGCGCAGGCGGAGGGCGCGGGGCGGGTGCGGGTCGCCGTCGTCGGTGCTACCGGGTACACCGGGGGCGAGCTGGTCCGGCTGCTGCTGGACCACCCGCACGTGGAGTTGGCGTTCCTGTCCTCGGAACGCAGCGCGGGGATGCCGGTGGACCGGGTGCTGCCCGCCGTGCGCAACCACCCGGCCGTCGCCGGGCTGAAGCTGCGACCGCTGGCCGAACTGTCCGATGTGGACATCGCCTTCGGTTGCCTGCCGGGCGGGGAGCTGCCCGCCCGGATGCCGTTGCTGGCCGAGCGCGCCAAGCACGTGGTCAACCTGGCCGGCGACTTCCGGCTCAGCGATCCCGTGGCGGCAGAGAAGCACTACCCGGAATCGGCCGCGTGGACCGAGCCGTTCTCCTACCACGTTCCGGAGTTCGCCACGCCGAGGGAGAGGTTCCTGAACCTGCCCGGGTGCATGGCCGTCACCTCCCTCTACGCGCTGTACCCGCTGCTGGCCGAGGGGTTGGTCGAGCCGGACCCGGTGGTGGACGCCAAGACCGGGTCCAGCGGCAGCGGCCGGACCTCGGCGGAGCACCCGGCCGACCGGTTCGGCGACTTCCGGCCGCACAAACCGCACGGCCACCGGCACGGGCCGGAGGTCGTCGAGGCGCTGCGCACGCTGACCGGGGTGGACGTGGACCTCCAGTTCTCCACGCACAGCCTGGACGTGGCGCGCGGCATCCTGGTGACGGCGTACTCGCGGCTGCGGCCGGGCGTGTCGGAGGTCGACGTCAAGCGCGCGTACGTCAAGGCGTACCGGCAGACGCCGTTCGTCCGGGTCCGCAACCACGGCCTGCCCGGGGTGAAGGCGGTGGTCGGGTCGAACGTCGCCGAGGTCGCGCCGCGCGTGCGGGGCGACCGGTGCGTCACCATCGCCGCCCTGGACAACCTGATCAAGGGCGCGGCCGGACAGGCGGTGCAGACGTTGAACCAGGTGTTCGGCCTGCCCGAGCACACCGGTCTGCCGTTCACGGCGGTGGCCCCATGAGACCCGCCCTGCACGTGGTGAAGCTCGGCAGCGCGACCCTGGCCCACCCCTCGGTGTTCGCCGAGGTCGCGGACCTGGCGCGGCGGGCACGGGTGCTGGTCGTCGCGGGTGGCGCGGCGGGCATCGCGGCGCACTACCGGGCGATCGGCCGTGAGGTGCCGATGCTGCGGCTGCGCAACGGTGACGAGGTCCGGCACTGCACGCCCGAGGAGATGGCGCACCTCGTGGACGCGTACGAGCGGGTCACGCTGCCCGGCGCGCGGTCCGGGCTGGCGGCGCACGGGCTCGCGGTGTTCACCGCCACCGGGGCGTCGGGGCTGGTCACCGCCACCCCGGCCGGTCCGCTGCGGGCGTCGGTCGACGGGAAGCCGCGGATCGTGCGCGACCACCGCATCGGCACGGTGGCGTCGGTGGACGTCACACGGCTCAGCGCTCTGCTCGACGCCTACGACGTCGTCGTGCTGTCACCGCCGGTGGCGGCCACAGACGGCGGCACCCCGCTCAACGTGGACGCCGACGTGCTGGCCGCCGAACTGTCCAACGCCCTGCACGCCGACCACCTGCGACTGGTCACCGGCACACCCGGGTTGCTCGCCGACAAGGACGACCCGACCACCACGATCACCGACCTGCACCCGGGAGAGGGTGGCGAGCACGCTCGCGGCCGGATGCGGCAGAAGGTCCGGGCCGCCGAACTCGCGTTGTCGGGCAGCGCGGACGTCGCCATCACCGGACCGCACACCCTGCACAACCCGGCCGGCACCACCCGGTTCTGGCCGCAACCGCCACCCCGGCCGGAGCTGGACCTGCTGAGCCGGGTGGTGGCCATCCCGTCGGTGTCCCACGACGAAGGCGAACTGGCCCGGTACCTGGTCACGTGGTGCGTCGAACGCGGGATCGACGCGTTCGTGGACGAGGTCGGCAACTTCGTCGCGACCAAGGGCGAATCCGGCGCGCCGCACCGGCTGCTGATGCTCGGCCACCTGGACACCGTGCCGTTCCCCTGGCCGGCGCGCTGGGACGGTGACGTGCTGACCGGGCGGGGGAGCGTGGACGCCAAGGGGTGCCTGGTCAACTTCGTCGAGGTGCTCGCCGCCTGCGACGTGCCGCCGGGGTACCAGCTGCGGGTGGTCGGCGCGGTGGAGGAGGAGGTGTCGTCCTCGCGCGGCGCGTTCCACGTCCGCGACCACTACCCGGCCGACGCGGTGGTCGTCGGCGAGCCGAGCGGGGTGGACGCGGTGACCCTGGGCTACTTCGGGTTGTTCAAGCTGCGGTTGGAGGTGCGCACGCCCACCGGCCACTCCGCCGGCAAGGACGCGGTGTCCGCGCCGGACGCGGTGGTCGAGCTGGCCCAGGCCATCCGGGACGACCTGCTGAAGATCATGCCGGAGGCGCTGAGCGCGCTGATCTCGCTGGGCAGCGGGCACCTGCCCGACCACCACACGGCCGAAGCGGTGCTGAACTTCCGCGTCCCGCCCGGCACGGACCTGGACGCGCTCACCACGGCGGCCCTGCGGCACGAGTCGGTGGAGGTGCTGCGGTGCACGCCGGGATTCGTGGGCAAGCGGTCGACCCCGCCGGCCAAGGCGTTCGGCCGGGCGTTCGCGCGGCACGGGCTGCGGCCGAGGTACCTCGTGAAGAAGGGCACCTCCGACATGAACACGCTCGCCACGACGTGGCGGGACGTGCCGATGGTCGCCTACGGGCCGGGTGACTCGGCGTTCGACCACACCGCCGACGAGCGGATCACCGGGGCGGACGTCCTGGCCGCGCGGGCGGTGCTGGCCGACGCCGTGCGGGACTGGATCGCGTTGACGGGGGCGGCGGGATGACCGGGATGGTGGCGGGCACTTCGCTGGAGGTGCTGGCGGAACGGGCGGTGCGGGCGCGCCGGCTCGTGGTCGACATGGCGGCTCAGCCGACCGGGTGCCACCTGGGCGGGAGCCTGTCCGTGCTGGACATCCTCATCGCCGCGTTCGACCGGGCGGCGGCGGACGACGGCACGGAGGTCGTGCTGAGCAAGGGGCACGCGGCGGCGGCGCTGTACGCCGCGCTGCACGTGTCCGGGCGGCTGGCGGAGAACCCCGCGCCGCTGTACGGGCTGGCGGGCCACCACTACACCGGCCACCCGAGCCCGGCGGTGCCCGGTGTGCGGTTCCCGACCGGCAGCCTCGGGCACGGCGTGCCGTACGCGGCGGGGTGGGCGCTCGCGCAGAAGCTGTCCGGCGGCACCGGGCTCGGCATCGCGGTCACCGGCGACGGCGAGCTCCAGGAAGGGCTGGTGTGGGAGGCGTGCCAGGTCGCCGCGGCACAGCGGCTGGCCAACCTGGTCGTCGTCGTGGACCGCAACGGCGGGCAGAACGACGGCCTGGTGGCGGACATCTCGCCATTGCCGGACCTGGACGCACGCTTCGCCGCGTTCGGCTTCGAGGTGTCCGAAGTGGACGGACACGACCTGGGTGCGCTGCGTGCGGTGCTGGGCGCGCCGACCGGCGACCGACCACGCGCGGTGATCGCGCACACCGTGAAGGGCAAGGGCGTGCCGCCGGTGGAGGGCAAGCCGGGCGCGCACTACGTGACCATCGACGCGGCGAGGGCGGCCAAGTGGAAGCGGATGATCAGGTGAGCGCCGTGCTGTCCGGGCGGGAGGCGTACCGCGCCGAGCTCACCGAACTGGCCCGGCACGACCCGCGCCTGGTGTGCTTCGAGGCGGACCTCGGCGGGCGGAAGCACCCGTTCGCGCAGGAGCACCCGAACCGGTTCTTCAACCTCGGCATCGCCGAGGCCACCATGATCGACATGGCGGCGGGGTTGGCGTCGGCGGGCTACCGGCCGTTCGTCAGCACGTTCGCGCCGTTCGCGACCTTGCGCGCCGCCGAGAGCATGAAGCTGAGCATGGGCTACCTGGGCGCCGGCGTGGTCGTGGTCGCGCCCTACGCCGGGGTGTCGGGAGCGTGGTTCGGGACCACGCACCACTGCCTGGAGGACCTGGCGGTGGTGCAGAGCTTCCCAGGCATCACCATCGCCGCGCCCTACGGCGAGGCCGAGACCCGGGCGGTGATCCGGGCCGCAGCCGCCGGCTCGGGTCCGTTCTACGTCCGGACCGGACGCACCGCGGCGGCGGTCAGCCTGCCCTTCGACGGCGAGCTGCCCCTGGTGAACTGGGCGGACACCGGGTCATCCGACGTGTGCGTGGTGTCGGTGGGCGAGGTCGGGACGTCGCTGGCGCTGGCGGCGTGCGAACAGCGACCAGAGTTGGGCCATGCACACCTGTGCTTCGTCGACCACGCGTCGCTGACGGCTGTGGCGGAACAGCTGCGGGGCTCGCGGTACTCGCGGTTCGTCGTGGTCGAGGAGCACCGCCCGACCGGCGGGGTGGCGAGCACGTTGGCACTGCTGATGCCGGAGGTCGCGGTGGTCGGGGTGAACGCCGGCGTGGAGTGGCCGTCCGAGGGCGGTACCCACGACGAGGTGCTGGCCGGGCTCGGGTTGGACCTGGCGCACGTGCTGGCCGCGGTCTGAGGGTGCCCGCGTTGCCCCGAACGGCCCCGCGTTGTCCGGAGAACGTTGTTCAGCACCGAGGTGGAGGCCCTGAACAAAGCACGAGTCCCTAGCGTGGCGAACCGGTCGGCGTCACCGAGCCCGCGTCCCACGCCCCTACGTGGCGACAAACCGCCGGCGGGCTCGGCGGCGCCGACCTCCACCGAGGGATTGGGAGGAACTCGTGTCGGGTTCGAGATCACGAAGGCGCACGGCGGCGGGGGTCGTCCTGGGGGTGGCCGCCGCGATGGCGGTGCCACTGGCGACACCCGCGGCGGCGGCACCGGCCGGCGGTGCACACGACGAGGTCGGGGCGCGGAGGGTCGTCACGCTCGTCAGCGGGGACCGGGTCGTGCTCGACGGGGACCGGGTCGCGTCGGTCATCCAGGGCGCGGGGCGGGAAGGCATCGGTTACTGGACGTTCCAGCGCGAGGGGCACGTGCACGTCGTCCCGCGTGACGCGGCCCGTCCGCTCGCCGAGGGCCGGTTGGACGCGCGGCTGTTCGACGTCACCGGTCTGGTCGAAGCGGGCTACGACGACGCGCACCGCGACCGCGTGCCGCTGATCGTCACGCGCTCCGGCGACGCTCCAGTGGCACTTGGCGCGCTGCGGGTCGAACGCGAGTTGCCGACCGTGCGGGCCGTCGCGACGACGGCGGACAAGGCGTCCGGGGGCGACTGGCAGGCGTTGTTGAACGCCCCCGGCGTGGCGAAGGTCTGGCTGGACGGCGTGCGCCGGCCCGTGCTGGACCGCAGTGTCGCGCAGATCGGCGCGCCCGCCGCGTGGGCGGCCGGGTACACCGGCGTGGGCGTGAAGGTCGGCGTCGTGGACACCGGCGTCGACGGCGGGCACCCCGACCTGGTGGGCCGGGAGGTCGCCGAGCGCAACTTCACCAGCGACCCCGACGCCACTGACCACATCGGCCACGGCACGCACGTCGCGTCGACCATCGCGAGCACCGGCACGCCGTACCGCGGTGTCGCGCCGGGCGCGCAACTGCTCGACGCCAAGGTGTGCGGGCAGGCGGGCTGCACCGAGTCCGCGATCCTCGAAGGCCTGCGCTGGACCGCCGAGCAGGGCGCGGACGTGGTGAACGTCAGCCTGGGCGGCGCCGACGGGCCGGAGGTCGACCTGCTGGAGGAAGCGGTCAACACGCTGTCCGCGGCGCACGGCACGCTGTTCGTCGTCGCCGCCGGCAACAGCGGCGCGGCCGAGACCGTGGGCTCGCCGGGCAGCGCGGAGGCGGCGTTGACCGTCGGCGCGGTGGACCGGGACGACAGCATCGCGCCCTTCTCCAGCCGCGGTCCGCGCATCGGCGACGGCGGGATCAAGCCCGACATCACCGCGCCGGGCGTGGACATCGTGGCCGCCAAGTCACGGGCCTTGCCGGGCGCGGGACCGGCCGACCACCTGGCCATGTCCGGCACGTCGATGGCGACTCCGCACGTCGTGGGCGCCGCCGCGCTGCTGGCCCAGCAGCACCCCGACTGGTCGGGCGACCGGCTCAAGGCCGCGTTGACGGCGTCGGCCAAGCCCAACCCGGACCTGACCGTGTTCGACCAGGGCTCCGGCCGCGTCGACTCGGCCAAGGTCATGACCACCACGCTCACCACGTCGCCCACGAGCGTCAGCCTGGGGGTGCAGGAGTGGCCGCACGGCGACGACGTCCCGCTGAGCAAGGCGCTGACCTACCGCAACGCGGGCTCCGCGCCGGTGACCCTCGACCTGACCGCCGAGGCCCGCAACCCCGACGGCACACCCGCCCCCGCAGGGGTGTTCACCGTCTCCCCGTCCACGGTGACCGTGCCGGCAGGCGGTGAGGCGGCGGTGACCGTGACCGGTGACGCCAAGTCCGGCTCCGCGGACGGCGCGTACTCCGGCCTGGTGGTGGCCCGCAGCGGCACGGACGTGGTGCTGAGCACGCCCGTGGCGATCACCCGCGAGGTGGAGAGCTACAACGTCCGGATCACGCAACTCGACCGGTCGGGCAAGCCCGAGCCCAGCTACGCCGCCCTGCTCCTCGGCGTCACCAACAACCGGTTCAACATCATCACCGACGCGGACGGCGACGTCACCACCCGCCTGCCCAAGGGCGTCTACACGGCCCTGTCCGAGCACCGCTTCGGCTCGGCCGACACGACGGTGCTGCTCCGGCCGGACATCACCGTCTCCGGCGACACCGAGGTGGTCTTCGACGCGCGCACCTCGGGTCCGGTGAAGATCTCGGCGCCCGACAAGGCCGCCAAGCCGGGGCTGGGCTCCATCGTGTTCGGCCGGCACCTCGAGGACGTGTCGGCCCTCATGGGTCTTGTGTACCCGCAAGGGTTCCCGGCCGACATGGCGCTGGGCAACAGCGGTCCGGGGCTGCCCGCGGACCAGTACGGCGTGCTGATCGGCGCGGAGCTCGCCGGCGCACCGGTCGACGGGAAACCGGTGAACTACCGGCTCGCGTGGGAGGAGCGCGGCAAGGCTCCGACCGGGTTCGCGCGCACGCCGGGCAAGGGCGAGCTGACCGAGGTCCGCACCGCGTTCGGTCCGGCCCGGCCCGGGCGGGTCGTCGAGCACGCGGGCCTCCCCACGACGTCCGACGGCATCTACGGGGTCGGCTCCCTGGTCGCGGTCGAGCCGTCGGGAGGCGCGATCGACCACGTCCTGGCGGCGAACCTGAAGTGGCACTGGGAGGTCTTCCAGGGCACGGCCGGGACGCTGGAGAGCGTGCTGATCAGCCCGGACCGCACCTACCGGCCGGGTCGGCGGTACGCGGAGGCGTTCGGCTTCCCCGTCCTCGGCCCGACACCGCCGCACTCGGCGCGGCCCTACCTGTTCCGCGTGGGCGACCTGGTGGTGGCCGACCTGTGGCTGTTCGGCGACGGCGCGGGCAACCGCGGCGACTCGCTGACCGGCACGTCCCGGACCGCGCTGTACCGCGACGGCCAGCAGGTGGGCGAGACGCCGTTGCCCGGCATCGGGGTGTTCCCCGTGCCGCCGGGGTCGGCCCAGTACCGGCTGGAGGCGGAGAGCTCGCGGCCGAGCGAGGTCTCCGAGTTCACCACCCGCGTGCACACGGCGTGGACGTTCCGCTCCGACACCGCACCCGGTGACGAGCTGCGGGCCGTGCCGCTGACCATCGTCCGCTTCACGCCGGAGCTGGACGGGAACGGGGCGACCGGCGCAGGTCGGTTGCTGGCCGTGCCGCTGGTGATCACCCAGCAGGAGGGCGGCGACAACGGGCACGTGCGGCGGGTGCGGGTCGAGGCGTCGTTCGACGACGGCGGCACGTGGGCGGAGGCTCCCGTGATCGGCCGGACCGCGATGGTTCGGAACGCGGCGAAGGCGGGGGCGTACGTCTCGCTGCGGGTGAAGGGCTCGGACAGCAAGGGGAACACGTTCGAGCAGACCCTGATCCGGGCGTACAAGCTCAAGTAGGGGTTCGTTGACACAGCGGCGGTTCCCTTTTTGGGGGCCGCCGCTGTGGCATGTGCGAGGCCGGGTGCCGCAGTCGCCTGCGCCGTACGGCGGCCGTCGTCTCGTCACCCCCGCCGGGAGAATCGGGGGAGGCGAAGGGGGATCAAGGGTGCCGAGGGTGGAACGTCCTCTGGCCGACGAGGACACGCCGGTGCTCAAGTTCGCGGGGGACCTGCGGCGGTTGCGGCGTGCCGCCGGGCTGCCCTCCTACCGCGAACTGGGCCGCCTGGCGAACTACTCGCCGGCCGCGCTGTCCGAGGCGGTGGCGGGGCGCAGGTTGCCCAGTCTGGCGGTGACCAAGGCGTTCGTCCGGGCCTGCGGCGGTGATGTCGAGCAGTGGAGCGCCCGCTGGCGGGAGCTGGCCGCGAAGCCCGACCGCGGCGACGCGCCCTACGCGGGACTGGCCGCCTACCAGGTCGCCGACGCCGACCTGTTCTTCGGCCGGGAGGCCGAGGTGGCCACGCTGTTGGAGCTGGTGCGGGAACTGCCGTTCGTCGGCGTGTTCGGCGCGTCCGGGGTGGGCAAGTCCTCGCTGCTGCGGGCGGGCCTGGCGGCCCGGTGGGGCGAGCACGTGGTCATCACGCCCGGCACGGACCCGATCACCGAGTTGGCGGCGGCACTGGCCGGCGACCGGTCCGCGGCCGACGTCCGCGCCGAGCCGGCC
This sequence comes from Saccharothrix sp. CCNWYY140, assembly GCF_037401995.1. Lineage (NCBI taxonomy): Bacteria > Bacillati > Actinomycetota > Actinomycetes > Pseudonocardiales > Pseudonocardiaceae > Saccharothrix > Saccharothrix sp. CCNWYY140. The sequence continues at coordinate 4,925 of NZ_JBBEGC010000083.1, read as the reverse complement.
GCCGACCGGTCCGTCGCCGACCTGCGCGCCGAACTGGCCGCCGATCCCGAGCGCCTGCGTGTGCTGCTGTGCCGCACCGGCGAGACGCCGCTGCTCGTGGTCGACCAGTTCGAGGAGGTCTTCACGCTCTGCCGGGAGGACGACCGGCGGTGGCTGGTGCGGGCGCTCACCCACGCCGCCGGGGCAGCCCGGGTCGTCATCGGCGTGCGCGCCGACTTCTACGGCCACTGCGCCCGCCACCCCGAACTGCTCGACGCGCTGCACCGCTCGCCGATGCTCGTCGGGCCGATGAGCGCCGAGCAGCTGCGCCGCGCGGTCGTCGAACCCGCCGCCCGCCGGGGTGCTTCGGTGGAGAACGCGCTGGTGGCTCGCCTGGTCGCGGACGTCGCCGGGCAGCAGGGCGCGTTGCCGCTGGTGTCGCACGTGCTGGTCGAGACGTGGCGGCGCTGCCGCGGCACGGTGCTCACGGTGGCGGACTACGAGGAGGCCGGCGGCGTCGAACACGCCCTGGCCCGCACCGCCGAGGAGTTCTACGAGGCGTTGCCCGAGCCGGAGAAGCAGGCGGCGTGGCGGGTGTTCCAGCGCCTGGTCGCACCGGGTGACGGCACCGAGGACACTCGTCGCCGCGTCGCCCGCGCGGAACTGGACGCGAGCGACGCGCTGCTCGACCGGCTCGCGGCGGCCCGGCTGGTGGCGCTGGACCGCGACACCGTCGAGCTGACCCACGAGGCGTTGCTGCGCGCGTGGCCCAGGCTCGTGGGCTGGCTGGCCGAGGACCGCGACGCGCTGCGCGCGCACCGCCGGCTCACCAGCGCGGCCGAGTCGTGGCGCGCCCACGACCGCGACCCCGACGCCCTGTACCGCGGCGTCCACCTCGACCAGGCCCGCGCCCTGGTCCCGCGCCTCAACCGGGTCGAACGCGAGTTCGTCGACGCGGGCTTGGCCGCCGAACGCGACCGGGAGGCACAGCGCAAGCGGGGCGTGCGCAGGCTGCGGCGACTGGTCGCGTGCCTGGCCGTGCTCACCGTGCTGCTGGCCGGCACGGCCGCGTACGCGGTCACCACCCAGCGCGCCGCCACCCGCGAACGCAACCAGGCCCTGTCGCTGCGCGCCGCGGACGCGGCCTTGGACCTGCTGTCCCGCCCGCGCGAGGCGACGGCCCTCGCCCTGGCCGCCCACCGCGTCGCACCCAACACCCAGTCCCGCGACGCGCTGCTGCTCGCCCGTGCGGCGAGCACCGCCACGACCCTGGGCGCGGGCTACGCGCGCTTACCCGGCGACATCGCCGTGTCCTTCGAGGCCGATCCCGCGTCCTCGAGCCTCTCCTACCGCCTGTGGGTCGGTCGCGGGCCGGAGCGGCGGCGGGCAGGGGCGCTCACCCTGCCCTCCGGCGGTTTCCTGTACCTGCTCAGCGGGGACGGGCGCACCGCCGTCGCGGTGGTCCGCTCCGGCGAGTTCCAGTTCTGGGATCTCGCCGACCCCGACGTGCCCCGCCCGACCGCCACCCTGACCGATGTGCCGTTCCCCCAGGGCATGGACGCGGCGGGCACCCTGGTCACCGCGGTCGAGAACGGCGCCGCGGTCCACTGGCGCCCCGGCGCCACCACCCGCACCCGCCTGCCCGTCGAGGGCGTCGAGACGGCTGTCCCGTTGCAGGACGGCACCGGCGTGGTCCTGACCCGCCGCGAGGGCGACCGCCGCGACGTGGAGGTGTGGTCCCTGGACGGCCGGGTCACCCCGGTCCTCAGCCGCTCCGCGAGGCTTTCCCTGACGACCGGCCCACGCGGCACCCTCGCCGTCTCCGACCTCGATCGCGGCCACCTCACCGTGCTCGACGCACGGGGAACGACGCTCCTGGAAGCCGACGCGGTCCCGGAACAAGCCGTGCTCGAGTTCTCCCGAGACGGCAACGCCCTCACCGCCGTGCACCGCGACTCGGTGCGCCTGTGGGACTTGACCGGCAGCCGCGAACCGCTGTCCCTGCGCGCGACAGGTGCGGAGTTCGGCGCGGCCCGCTACGAACCGGCCGACGGCGAACTGCTCCTGCTGGAGTCCCGCGGCGGCGCACTGTGGCGCCTGGCGGTCGACGTCGACCGCGTGGTCCGCGACGTGTGCGCCGACGACATCGGCGTCGACTGGGCCGCGCACTTCCCCGGGGTGCCGGAACAAACCCTCTGCCCGTGACGGCGGGAGTCGAATCGCTTCGACGAAGTCGGGATTAAACAGCATATCCGGCGTGCGCACAACGTCTTGTGCGGCACTCCTCGGCACTCATAGGGTCTGGCCTCACGCTATCGAAGCGCTTCGATTGCCGGCCTCCCGCATCCCCGCGACGAAGGGTGATCCCAGTGTCGAGTTCCCCCGACTCCCCGTCCCTCCGCCCGGCCGCACCGGGTCTCGGCAGGCGCACCGTCCTGCGCTCGGCGGCGGCTGCCGCCGCGGTCGTCGCGGGCGGGGTTCCCCTGCTGTCGGCCGGCGCCGCGAACGCCTCGGCGGGTCGTTCCCAGAGGTACGCCTGGCGCAACGCGGAGATCGTGGGCGGGGGGTTCGTCACCGGGATCGTGTTCAACCAGAGCGAGCCGGGCCTGGTCTACGCGCGCACCGACATCGGTGGCGCGTACCGCCTCGACAAGCGCACGAAGCGCTGGATCCCCCTGCTCGACTGGGTCGACTGGGACCACTACGGCCACACCGGGGTCATCAGCGTCGCCACGGACGAGGTCGACCCCGACCGGGTGTACGCGGCCGTGGGCACCTACACGATGCCGGAGTGGGATCCGACGATGGGCGCGATCCTGCGCTCGACGGACCGCGGCCGGACCTGGCGGACGACCATGCTGCCGTTCCGCCTGGGCGGGAACATGCCGGGACGCGGCATCGGCGAGCGCCTGGCGATCGACCCGCACCGCAACAACGTCCTCTACTTCGGTGCGCGCGGCGGCAACGGTCTGTGGCGCTCGGTGGACCACGGGGAGACCTGGGCGAAGGTCGAGAGCTTCCCCAACGTCGGCAACTTCGTCCCGGACCCCAACGACCCCGACGGCTACAACGGCGACAACCTCGGCGTGCTCCAGGTCGTGTTCGACAAGCGCGGCGGCCGGCGTGGACGGCCGACCCGGACGCTGTACGTCACGGTGGCGGACAAGGAGAACATCCTCTACCGCTCCACCGACGCGGGCCGCACCTGGGAGCGGGTGCCCGGCCAGCCCACCGGCTTCCTCCCGCACAAGGCGGTGTTCGACCACAAGAGCGGCTACCTGTACCTGGCCACGAGCGACACCGCCGGCCCGTACGACGGCGGCAAGGGAGACGTGTGGAAGCTCGACACCGCCACCGACACCTGGACGCGCATCAGCCCGGTGCCCTCCACCAGCCCCGACTGCCGGTGGGGCTACTCCGGCCTGTCCCTCGACCGGCGCAACCCCGGCACGCTCATGGTGGCCACCCAGATCAGCTGGCACCCCGACATCATCATCTACCGCTCCACCGACGGCGGCGCGAGCTGGACCCGGGCCTGGGACCTCGCGCCGGACGGCGAGCGCACGTTCCGCTACACGATGGACATCTCGGCGTCCCCCTGGCTGACCTGGAACGCGACCTCCGCGCCACCCGTGACGGTGCCGAAGCTGGGGTGGATGACCGAGGCGCTGGAGATCGACCCCTTCTCCTCCGACCGCTTCTTCTACGGCACCGGCGCCACGATCTACGGCTCCGACAACCTCACCGCCTGGGACACCGGCGGCACCGTGCGGATCGACGTCCGCGCCCACGGTCTGGAGGAGACCGCGGTCCTGTCGTTGATCAGCCCTCCGGTCGGCGCGCACCTGTTGTCCGCGGTCGGGGACGTCGGCGGCTTCCGGCACACCGACTTCACCCGCGCCCCGAAGATGTACGACAGCCCCACCTTCAGCACGACGGTCGCCCTGGACTTCGCGGAGAAGGCCCCCGGCACGATCGTCCGGGTCGGCCACCCCACGAGCGGCTGGACCCAGCGCTTCGGGATCTCGACGGACGGCGGCGACACCTGGACCCCCTCGGGGAGCGAACCGGCCGGCGTGACCGGTCCGGGCGTCGCGGACGGCGCCGTCGCGGTCGCGGCGGACGGAGGCCGGGTCGTGTGGGCGCCCGCGGGTGCGCCGGTGAGCTGGAGCGCCGACGCGGGAGCGACGTGGACCGCGTGCGAAGGCGTCCCGTCCGGCGCGGCGGTGCGCGCGGACCGCGTCAACCCGGCGGTCTTCTACGCCTGCCACGTCGGCACTTTCTACCGCAGCACCGACGGCGGGAAGAGCTTCGCGCCCACCGCGGCGACCGGCCTGCCCGCCGAGGGCAACGTCCGCTTCAAGCCGGTACCCGGCCACGAGGGCGACATCTGGCTCGGCGGCGGCAAGACGGACAAGGTCTACGGACTGTGGCGCTCGACCGACGGCGGCACCTCGTTCACCCGCCTGCCGGGCATCGAGGAGGGCGACAACGTGGGCTTCGGCAAGGCCGCACCGGGAAGCACCTACCCGGCCGTCTACGCCAGCCTGCGCATCGACGGCGTGCGCGGGGTCTTCCGCTCCGACAACGCGGGCCGAACGTGGACCCGCATCAACGACGACCGCCACCAGTACGCCTGGACCGGCAGCACCATCACCGGCGACCCCCGCATCCACGGCCGCGTCTACTTCGGCACCAACGGCCGCGGCGTCATCTGCGGCGACCCGATCTGACGGTGGTGCCGCTCCTGGATGGCGCGCACCGAACCGCGCCATCCAGGAGCCGCGCCTCGCCGGGCCGGCCGTGCCAGCCTCGCCGCGCCTCGCCGGGCCAGCCGTGCCGGGCCAGCAGCGCCAGCCGTGCCGTGCCGCGCCGACCTCGCCGGGCCAGCCGCGCCGGGCCAGCAGCGCCAGCCGTGCCGTGCCGCGCCGACCTCGCCGGGCCAG
>NZ_JBBEGC010000082.1:0-31684 GCF_037401995.1 Saccharothrix sp. CCNWYY140 | reverse complement strand
TGGTTGGCTCCGCCAGGCCATGCGGTGGGGGAACCGACGCCCTTCACCCCCCATCGGTGGTCTCCCTGCGCGCTTTTAATCTTGAGAGCGCGCCAGCGCGTCCGCTTGAGAGCGAAGCGTTGCTCTTGAAGCTCTTGAAAGACGTAGGCTGCGGCGGTGCGAACCGAGATCACCTCCGAGGAGCAGGTCCTGGCCGCCACCGACCTGCGCGGCGCGGTCCTCGTCGGCCTAGACCTCACACACATCGACCTGCGGGTCCCGTTGGACGGAGCGTTGTTCCTCGGCTGCACGTTGTCGCCCGCCACGCGACGGCGAGCGGACGCGGCAGGAGCCCTGGTATTCCCGGACATCCCCGATGTGCCGTACCAGGTCTACCGGTCGTCCCTCTACACGCCGGCCGAGCTGTTCGACGGTTTCACCCCGGACCGACCCGAGTCGTACGCCGACACCCCCGACGCCCGCATCTACCGGCACAGCAAGCAACAGGGCCACCACCCCGACCCGTTGCACGCCCTCGCCGAACGCCTCCACGACCACGCCATCACCGAGGCGTTGGCCGAGGTCCTCGACGGCGCCCCGGTCGCGGTGATGGGCGGGCACGCGTTGGGCCGCGACACCGCCGGGTACCGGCGGGCGGTCGAGCTCGGCGCGCGGCTGGGCGAGGCCGGGTTCACCGTGCTCACCGGCGGCGGTCCAGGCGCGATGGAGGCCGTGCCGCTCGGCGTCCGGGTCGGGGTGGACGACGGGGTCCTCAAGGAACTGTCCAGAGCGCCGAAGTTCGGCGGGGACGCCGAGTCGATCGGCCGGTGGATCGCCGCCTTTCCGGCCGATCTGCCGACGTTCGACCGGCCGCGCACGATCGGCATCCCGACCTGGTTCTACGGCCACGAGCCGCCGAACCCCGCGTGCGAGCTGCACGCCAAGTACTTCGCCAACTCGGTCCGCGAGGAAGGCCTGCTGACCGTCGCCACCGGCGGCATCGTCTACACGCCGGGCAGCGCCGGCACCGTGCAGGAGGTCTTCCAGGACTACACCCAGAACCACTACGGCTCGGTCGGCCCGCCCGCGCCGATGGTGTTCCTGGGCAAGGACTTCTGGGTGCACGAGGTCCCCGCCGCACCGCTCGTGCAGCGGCTCGCTTCCGGTCGGGAGGCCGAACGCTGGATCCTCGTCACCGACGACCTGGACGAAGCCGTGGAGTTCCTCCGCGGCTACCCGACCTGACGAGCCAGGTCCTCCAGCACCTCCGCACCGGGCAACTTCGCCAGGACCTCGCCGGGCACCAGGATCTTGCTCCCCCGAATGCCACTGCCCACCACCAACTCCGGCGCGGCGGCGACCTCGGGCGACAACAGGACCGGCCACTCAGCCGGGAGCCCGACAGGCGTGATGCCGCCGTACTCCATGCCGGTGAGGCGAACCGCGTCATCCATCGGCGCGAACGACGCCCGCCGCGCATCCAGCCGGCGCCGCACCACACCATTCACATCGGCGCGGGTAGTGGCGAGCACGACGCAGGCCGCATACCGAATGGTGTCGCCACGCTTGCCCGCCACGATCACGCAGTTCGCCGAGGCTTCCAGCGGCGAGCCGTAGTGGGCACAGAACTCGGCCGTGTCGGCCAGGGTCGGGTCGATCTCGCTCACGGCGAGCCGCCCGGCGTCGGGCAGTGACCGCAGCGCGGCGGCGACGGGCTCGGCAACCAGATCGAGCCGGTCGAGGACGGACACGGGCTTCAGGGTTCCGGCGATGGTCCACACACACTCCATCTTGCCCCTCCTCCGAGAAGCCCCGCTCCGCTCCCCGAGAAGCCCCGCTCCGCTCCCCGGCGAAGTCGCGTTGACATTGACGTTACGTCAACCTCTACCGTGGTCCAGGCAAGGGGAGGTGACGGGCATGGCCTGGTCGATCGCGCAGGTGGCGCGGATGTCGAAGGTGACGTCGCGGACGCTGCGGCACTACGACTCGATCGGGCTGCTCGAACCGGCGTGGATCGGCGGCAACGGCTACCGGTACTACGAGCGCGAGCAGCTGCTGCGGCTCCAGCAGATCCTGCTGCTGCGGGACCTGGGGCTGAACCTCGACACGGTCGCCGAGGTGCTGGACGGCCGGCACCGCACGGTGGACGTGCTGCGCAACCACCAGCAGTGGCTGCACGCCGAGCAGGAGCGGCTCGCGCGGTTGAGCGAGACCGTCGCCCGCACGATCGAGGAACTGGAGGGGGGTGAGTACACGATGAAGATGGAAGAGCTGTTCGAGGGCTTCGACGCCGACCGCCAGGCCCGCTACGAGGCGGAACTGGTCGAGCGGTTCGGCGAGGGCGCCCAGGAGCACATCGACGAGAGCAAGCGCCGGGCGCAGAGCTGGACCAAGGCCGACGCGGACGCGTTCATGGCGGAGTGGCAGGCCATCGCGAAGGCGTTCGGGGAGCTGTTCGACGCGGGCGCCGCGCCGGACGCGCCGGAGGTCCAGGAGGTGACCGACCGGCACTACCGGTGGATCCGCCTGAGCTGGACCCCGAACCGCGAGTCCTACACGGGGCTGGGCCAGTTGTACGTCGACGCGCCGGACTTCAAGGTCCAGTTCGACGCCCACGCCGAGGGGTTCGCCGAGTGGGTGCGCGACGCGATCGCCGCGTATGCGCAGACCCGGCTCTAAAAGAGGGACCGCCGCGGGGAGGTGCACATCCCCGCGCTGGGCTACTACCCACGCGCTACAACCCGAACGCGCAACGCGCTACAACCCGAACGCCTTCAAAGCCTCGCGGTTGAACGCGGGCAGGTCGTCCGGCTTGCGACTGGTCACCAGCGTCCACCCCTGCTCGGTGCTCACCCGGACCTCCTCGTCGACCCACTGCCCGCCGGCGTTGCGGATGTCGGTGGCCAGGCTGGGGAACGAGGTGAGTTCCTTGCCGCGCACCACGTCCGCCTCCACCAGCAGCCACGGCCCGTGGCAGATCGCCGCGACCGGCTTGCCCGCCGCGACGTGCGCCTGGACGAAGGCGACGGCGTCGCGGTCCAGCCTGAGGAAGTCGCTGTTGGCCACGCCGCCGGGGATGACGACGCCGTCGTAGTCGGCCGGGTCGGCGTGCGCGAACGGCACGTCCACGTCGAAGGTGTCGGCCGGGGTGAGGTGCTCGAACGCCTGGACCTGCCCGAGCTTCGGCGCGAGCAGCCTCGGGACCGCGCCCGCCTTCTCGACGTGGGCCCAGGGGTCGGTCAGCTCGACCTGCTCGATGCCCTCCGCGGCGACCAGGAATGCGATCTTCTTCTGTTCGGCCATGCCCTTCGGCTACCCGTGCAGGAAGTCGACCAACCACGTGCGGACGTCGGCGCGGTGCGTCAGCCACGACGGCACCAGTTCCAGTCGCCCGTTCGGGAACGCGGCGGCCGTCTCCTTCGCGATGTGCTCGGGGTGCAGCGGGTCTTCCGTCGCGCCCACGACCAACACGGGGATGTCGACGGCGTGCAGCGCGGACCGGTCCGGAACGGCGGTCTGCCCAGGCAGTTCGGCGAGAGCATCATCCAAGCGGGTGAACGCTTGCCGGCGTTCGGCCTGGTACTCGGGCGGTCCGCCGACAACGGTGATGGCGACCTCACGGGCCAGGAACGGCCTCGGCTCGTCCAACACGGCCGGCAGCAGCAGGGCAACCTTCTCGAAGGCGGCCTTCTCCTCGGCCAACAGCGCGATCAACGCCGCCGAGGTCAGGGACACGCCAATCGCTTGCGTAGCCCCGGTCTCCCGCGCGACGGCGCGCAGGTCGGCGGCGATGCGGCGGTAGTCCCAGTAGCCGGGCGGCGCGTCGGGCGCGTCGCCGTGCGAGGGCAGCGTGACCACGACCTTGGTGCCGCGCAGCCCGGACGTGGGCAGGCGCGCTTCACCCGGGGTGGCGCCGAGGCCGTGGCCGACGAGGGTGACAGGCGTGCCGGAACCGAAGGTCCGGTACGTCACCACCGCGGGCCGCGCTGGACCTCGATCAGGCGGGGCCGCACGTCCACCAGGTAGACGATCACCGCGACCAGGCCCGCGAGCCAGAACATCAGCCCGGGGCCGGCGAGGCTGAACAGCAGCAGGGCGAACGTGCCGCCGCCGGTGATGCCCAGCCACGCGGGTTTGGTGAGCCGTTCCGCCGCGGTGAAGGCCTCCGCCCGCTGCGACACGGCGTGCGCGAACGCGAAAACACCTGTGATCAGCCCGGCGTAGTACGCCAGGAACATGACCCAGACGTCGAGTAGCGACAGGTCGAGGGGCGGGATCGGGAACAACACGTCACCCAGGCTACGTGTTTCGCGGCGGTGGCGTACAGCCGAAACGGGGCATCCCCGTGCGGGACGCCCCGTGACCTCGGCACTTACTTGGTGGTGCCGCCCGGCTTCTTGGTCGTGGTGGTGCGCGGCGCGGCCGGCTTGCGGACCGGCGTGGTGCGCGCGGCGGACGTGCGGTTCGCGGCCTTGCGGGTGGTGCTGCGGACCTCGTGCGCCACGTCGCCGCCGACCTCGACGACGGTCTCGGCCAGCTTCTCGCTCGCCTCGTCCACGTCGTGGGCGACCTTCTCGCCGACCGAACGGGTGCGGCGGGTGACCTTGCCGAGCACGTCGTCGGCCAGCTCGCGGGCGTCGGCCGCCGCGGCGCCGGTGCGCTTCTGGGCGGTCTCGACGGCCTCTTCCACCTGGTGGATGGCCTTCTGCACCTGCGGCGCGGCCTTGATCTTGTCCAGCGCCTCCTGGCCGTGCTCGGCCAGGAACTGGTACAGGTTGAGCGCGGACTGGGTGTAGGCGTCGACGACCTTGCGCAGCTCGGCCGGGTCGAACTTCTCCTTCAGGCCGGTGAAGTCGGTGGACTCGGCGGCGTTCTTGCTCGCCTCGACCCGCTCCTTGGCCTTGTTCAGCGCCTCGATGACGGCCTTGGCGGCCAGGTCACCCGCGCCCAGGGCGGCCAGCAGCGGCGTCCGGGCGGCGGCGACGGCCTGCTCGCCGGCCTTGCGCAGTTCCTCGGTGGTGGGCAGGTTCGGCATGGAGATCACTCATTCCTCGGTGTGCTGGTCTGTGTTCTTCGCGGCGTTCTCCCGCCGGAACGACTCGTAGACGTCGAGCAGCACCTGCTTCTGCCGCTCGGTCAGGTCCGGGGCGGTGACGATGGCGTCGGCCAGTGCGCCGCCCGCGCGCTGTTCCAGGAACCCGGCCTCGACGTACAGCGCCTCCGCCGAGATCCGGAGCCCTTTCGCGATCTGCTGGAGGATCTCCGCGCTGGGCTTGCGCAGTCCCCGCTCGATCTGGCTGAGGTAAGGGTTGGACACCCCGGCGAGCTTCGCCAGTTGGCGCAGCGAGATCTTGGCGGTGCTGCGCTGCTGGCGGATGTACTCGCCGATGTCGCGACCCAGGTCGGCGACCGCCTTGTCGATGGACTTGTCCACGTCCCGGGGCACCTCCTCGTCCTGGAACCGACGGTACGCGCGAGTGCTAGCAGTTGCAAGCGCTCTGCTAGCAAACCGGACGTGGGCTCGCCCACAGCGCTACCGTGGGGCGGTGGACCCGGCGGTGGACCTCCGCGAGGAGCTGGTCGACTCGCTCGTGACCGCGGGCGTGCTCGCCGACCCGCGGTGGATCGAGGCGTTTCGCGAGGTACCGCGCCATGTCTTCCTGCCGGGGTTCTTCGCGCCCGGCCCCGGCGGCACGTGGCGCGCGCTGACCTCGCAGGCGGAAGACCACCTGGCGCTGGTCTACCGGAACCAGGTGTGCGTCACCCAGCTCGACGGGTCGGACGCGGCCTGGGAGCAAGCACTGGCGACCGGTCACGCCGTCAACGGGGTACCCACCAGCTCGTCGAGCATGCCGACGATCATGGCGATCATGCTGGAGGCCCTGGGCGTGCGGCCCGGGGACACCGTCCTGGAGATCGGGACCGGCACCGGCTACAACGCGGCCCTGCTCTGCCACGTGCTCGGGTCCGGGGCGGTGACCTCGGTGGACGTGGACGCCGGCGTGCTGGCGCGGGCCGTGGACCGGCTGGCGGAGGCCGGGTACCGGCCGTGGTGCGCCGAGGCGGACGGCGAGCTGGGGTTCCCGGCGCGGGCGCCGTACTCGCGGGTGCTGGGCACGTGCGCGGTGTCGCGGGTGCCGGTGGCGTGGCTGGACCAGGTCGAGCCGGGCGGGGTGATCGTGACGACGCTGAACCGGGCACTGGGCGCGGGCCTGGTGCGCCTGGTCGTGCGGGACGGCGTCGCGACCGGCCGGGTCCTGGTCGACGACGGCCGTTTCATGCCGCTGCGCGCGCACAACCCGGCCTGGGCCGAGGCGGCCCTGGACACGGCGGCCACCGCACCGGCCCTGACCTCCCGCACCACCCCGCTACCCGCGCGGGCGGTGGTCGACCCGGTGTCGAGCTTCGAGTTCTTCGCGGGCCTCGCCCTGCCCGACGTGGTGACCGCCGGCGGCCCGGTGCGCCTGGTCCACCCCGACGGCTCGTGGACCCGGTGCCGCGGCACGGTCGTCGACCAGGGCGGCCCACGCGAACTGTGGACCTTGGCCGAGGAGGCCTACCAGACCTGGCGCAACCTCGGCCGCCCACGCCGCCAGCACTTCACCTTCACGGCAAGCCGCGACACGCAGTACTTCGCCCTCGACGGCTCCACCCTGACCTGGCCCATCTGACCCGGCCCACCCGCCCGGCCGCCCGGCCGCCCGGTCCGAGAGCAGGGCAGCCGAACTCCGGGAGCGGACCGCCGGACTCCGCGAACCGGCAGCCGGAACCCGCGAGCGGACCGCTGGAATCCGCGAGCCGGCAGCCGGAACCGGCGAGCCGGCAGCCGGAACCCGCGAGCCGGCAGCCGGGACCCGCGAGCCGGCAGCCGGACCGGCGAGCTGGTCGCAGGAATCCGCGAGCGGACCGCGGGGAATTGTCGGTACCCCGTGGGACGATCGAGACGGGGGCCGGAGGCCGCGGGTGGCTCAGTCGAGCAGCTCCTCCAGGAAGCTGCGCCGGCGGTGCGGGCGCTGCTGCGGGTGCTGCCGGTAGTCCTGGTAACCGCCGGGGTGCACGGGCGGCGGCGGACCGGGCACCGTGCCAGGAGGCGGCTGGTAGGCGGGCGGCGTACCGGGCTGGGCGGGTGGCGGCTGGTAGGCCGGTACCCCGGGGTTCGGCGGGTAGCCGGGCGAGCCGGGGTTGGCCGGATAGGCCGGCACGCTCGGGTCCGCCGGGTAAGCGGGTGGCTGCGCGTAGTGGGCCTGCTCGGCGGCGATGATCTGTTCCAGCTCACCGCCGTCGAGGAACACGCCCTTGCAGTTGCCGCACTGGTCGATGTGCACGGACCCGTGCGAGATGGTCCGCATCGTCTCTTGGCACTTGGGGCAGATCACATACCCGAGCGTACGCACGACACGGGGGTGACCGCGTCACCACCAGCGGTGACGGGTGGGACATGATGCCCTCGTGTCCAGATTCCGCCAACGCGCCGTGCTCGTGGGGTGTGTCCTGGCCGCCCTGCTCGCGGCGGCCGGGTTGTTCGTCACCGACTACGGCATCGACCCCGACCTGTGGCTGTCCGGGCTGGCGGTCGGGTTCCTCGCGTTCCTGGCCGTGTTCGACCCGTGGCTGCACCGGCGGCGGGCGGCGGGGCTCGCGACCGACGAGAACCTCGACGCGGCCGTCCGGGCGCTGGCGAAGGCGCTGCACGCCCAGTGGACCGAGGAGGCGAAGGCCCGCGGTCTCGACGAGGACCTGCTCGACCTGCACTGGAGTTCCGCGCACGGGCGGCCGGGGCGCAGCGACGCCGTGGTGGGCGCGTTCGAGCGCGAGAAGCGGATGGTGTTCCTCGGCGAGCCCGGGTCCGGCAAGAGCACCGTGGCGATGCTGCTGACCATCGGGCTGCTCGACCGCCACGTCGACGGGCCGGTGCCCGTGCTGCTGCCGCTGTCGACCTGGGACCCGGACGCCGAGGACGTGCGGACGTGGATGACCCACCGGCTCTACGAGGACCACCCGGCCCTGCGCAACACCGAGTTGTACGGCAGCTACGCAGCCGACCTGCTGATCGAGCAGCGGCGGGTGTTCCCGGTGCTGGACGGGCTGGACCGCATCCCGCGCGCCAAGCGGGCGGACGCGCTGGAGCGGATCAACCGGGCGTTCCCCCGGTCCTCGCCGCTGGTGCTGACCAGCCGGTACGACGAGTTCGCCGAGATCGGCGTGCCGGTGCCCGCGGCGGACGTGGTGGAGCTGCAACCGCTGGACCACGAGGAGATCGCGGGCTACCTGCGTGCGCACGCCGACCCGCTGACCGCGGCCCGGTGGGAGCCGATCTTCCTGCACCTGCGCGACGAGCCGGACGGCCGCCTGGCCGACGCCCTGTCCACGCCGCTCTCGGTGTGGCTCGCGGGGGTCGTCTACGCGCACGGCGAACCCAGCGAACTGCTGGACCGCGGTGCCTTCCCGGACCGCCGGTCGATCGAGGACCACCTGGTGGACGCACTGGTCGACGGCGCGTTCGGCGACCGGGGCGCGGCGCACCAGGCGCGGGCGAGCCAGGTGTGGCCGCGGGACAAGGCGCGGCGCTGGCTGGCGTTCCTCGGGCGGGCGGCGGGCATGGAGGACATCGCCTGGTGGCGGGTGCGCCGGTCGGTGCACGGGACGTGGCTGGCCCTGCTGGGCGCGCTGGCGCTGGGGACCATCGGCGGCGTCGGCGTGGCGTGGCTGATGGCCTACGCGAGTTCGCCGAAGTTCGCACCGTGGACGGGCCTGGCCGCCGGCCTGGTCGTGGCCGCCGCCGCCCTGCACGCCTCCGGCACCCGCGAACCCAAGCCGCGCCTGGGGGTGTGGCGGAGCCTGGTCGTGGTCAGCGGCGTGGCGGGCACGGCCCTGGGGCTGGCGTTCGGCGCGCTGTACGGGGTGTCGGCGGGTCTCGTGGTCGGGCTCGGGCTGGCCGTGGCGGTGGCGCTGCGCTTCGCGTTGGCGGACAGCGCGGAGCTGACCCACCCGTCGAGTCCGAAGTGGACGATGGCGCGGGACCGGATCGCCGTGTGGACGGGTTCGCTGGTGCTCTCGGTGGTGTTCGGCGCGGCGGCGGGCTTGGTGTTCGGGCCGCGGCAGACGGGCATGGTCGGGTTGGGCCTGGCCAGCGGCCTGATGCTGGGCTTCACGCTGTCCGTGCTGCACCTGCGGTGGTGGTGGTTCACGGTGGCCCGGATCTGGCTGGCGGTGCGCGGCAAGCTGCCGTGGGAGCTGATGGTCTTCCTGGAGGACGCGCGCAAGCTCGGCGTCCTGCGCCAGGCCGGCGCCTGCTACCAGTTCCGCCACGCGCTGGTGCAGGAGCGGCTCGCCGGCTCCCGGACCGAGGTGCCGTCGGACGCCTAGCCGGTCAGGCGGTGAGCTTGTGCAGGCGGCGGATCGCCTCGTCCAGGACCTCGTCCTTCTTGCAGAACGCGAACCGCACCAGGTGCTGCCACTGCTCGGGGTGGTCGGTGAAGACCTGGACCGGGACCGCCGCCACGCCGATCCGCTCCGGCAGGGCGTGGCACAGTTCCAGGCCGTCGGTGAAGCCGAGCGGGCGGACGTCGGCGGTGATGAAGTAGGTGCCTTCGGAGGGCCGTACCGCGAAGCCCGCTTCCGCCAGGCCCTCGGCCAGGCGGGAGCGCTTGTTCTGCAAGGACGTCCGCAGCCCTTCGACCCACTCCAGCTCGTGGCGCAGCGCGTGGGCCACGGCCGGCTGGAACGGGGCGCCGCCGACGAACGTGAGGAACTGCTTGGCCGCCCGCACCGCCCCGACCAGCTCGGCGGGCGCGCACACCCAGCCGATCTTCCAGCCCGTGCAGTTGAACGACTTGCCCGCCGACGAGATCGCGATCGTGCGCGACGCCATGCCGGGCAGGGACGCCAGCGGCACGTGCTCGACGTCGTCGAAGACGAGGTGCTCGTACACCTCGTCGGTGATGGCGATCAGGTCGTGCTCGACGCACAGGCGGGCGATCTCGGCCAGCTCGTCCCGGTTGAGCACGGTGCCGGTCGGGTTGTGCGGGGTGTTGACCAGCAGCACTCGGGTCTTGGGGCCGATCGCCGCGCGCAGGCCCTCCACGTCCAGGCCCAGGCGGCCGGTGCCGGGCTCCTCGACCAGGCCGACCGACCGGCGGGTCCCGCCCGCGAGCGCCACGCACGCCGCGTAGGAGTCGTAGTACGGCTCGATCAGCACGACCTCGTCACCCGGCTCGACCAGCGCCAACAGCGACGCGGCGATCGCCTCGGTGGCGCCCACGGTGACCAGCACCTCGGTGTCGGGGTCGTACTGCGTGCCGTAGCGGGCGCGGTGCTCGACGATGGCCTGCCGCAGCACGGGCATGCCGGGGCCGGGCGGGTACTGGTTGAGCCCGCCGTCGATCGAGTCCTTCGCGACGGCCAGCATCCCGGCCGGGCCGTCGGTGTCCGGGAAGCCCTGCCCGAGGTTCACCGCCCCGGTGCGGACCGCCAACGCGGTCATCTCCGCGAAGATCGTCGAGGTGAACGGCCGCATCCTGGTCACTAGCGCTGGTTCCCGCACAAGCCCGAATCTTCACGGACAATGGCGTCGTGGAGCAACTGACGGCCGCTGACCAGCTCAAGCGCACGGGCCTGCGCCGGATGAAGCTCGTCGCCACGGGCTTCTTCCTCGCGGCGACGGCGATCTTCCTGGTGGCGCTGGTGTTCGAGGACGGCGGACCGGCGTGGATCGGGTACGTGCGCGCGGCGGCCGAGGCGGGCATGGTGGGCGCCCTGGCCGACTGGTTCGCCGTGACCGCGCTGTTCCGGCGGCCCCTGGGCCTGCCCATCCCGCACACGGCGATCATCCCGACGAGGAAGAACACCTTCGGCGACGCGCTCGGGTCGTTCGTCGGGACGAACTTCCTGGCCGAGGACGTGGTGAAGGACAAGCTGCGCCGGGTGGGCGTGGCGCGGCGGGTCGGCGCGTGGGTGTCGGTGCCCGACAACGCCGAGCGGGTGACGTCCGAACTGGCCAACGTCATCAAGGGCGCGGTCACGGTGCTGCGGGACGATGACGTGCAGGCGATCGTGGAGCAGGCCGTGGTCCGCCGGTTGACCGACCAGCCGTGGGGTCCGCCGCTGGGCAAGCTGCTCGGGCAGGTGCTGACGGACGGGGCGCACCACAAGCTGGTGGACCTGGTCTGCGACCGGGCCTACGACTGGGTGCGGGACAACTACGACCGCGTCATGACGGTCGTGTCGGACCGCGCGCCGACGTGGTCGCCGAAGTTCGTGGACTCCCTGCTGGCCGACAAGGTGTACTCCGAGCTGCTGAACTTCGCGTGGGCGGTGAAAACGGACGTCAACCACCCGATGCGGCAGGCGGTGGACCACTTCCTGATCGAGTTCGCGGCGGACCTCCAGCACGACCCGGCCACCATGCAGCGGGCGGAGAACGTGAAGCAGCAGGTGATCGACCACCCGGACGTGCAACGCCTGATCGGGTCAGCCTGGGGCACGGCGAAGGGCATGCTGCTGACGGCGGCCGAGGACCCGTCGTCCGAGCTGCGCAAGCGCGTGAAGGAAGGGCTGATGTCCTTCGGGCGGCGGCTGGTCGAGGACGACTCGATGCGCGCCAAGGTCGACGGCTGGCTGGAGGGCGCGGCGGGGCACGTGGTGTCGAACTACCGGCACGAGATCACGACGCTGATCACGGACACGGTGGAGCGGTGGGACGCCGAGGAGACCTCGCGGAAGATCGAGTTGCAGGTCGGGCGGGACCTGCAATTCATCCGGATCAACGGCACGGTGGTGGGCGCGCTGGCCGGCTTGGTGATCTACACGGTGAGCCAGCTCGTGGTGTGACGCGGACGCGGGACGGGGTGATCGGCGCATGCCGAACCCGCGCGGCACCCCGACCCCAGCCGCAGCACCGACCCAGCCACCAGCCCGGCCGCAACCGCAGCACGAACCGCGACCGTCGGCCCGGCCGCATCTCGCCTCGGCCGCAGCACCGACCCCGTCCGCCGGGCAGCAACCGGCCTCGGCTCAACCCCGGCCCGGCCTACGAAACGCTCAGCGCTCGCCGTTCCCGCCAGTTGCGCGCCTTCTCGCGGTTGCCGCAGACCTGCATCGAGCACCACATCCGCGAGCGGTTGCGTGAACGGTCGAAGAAGGCCCACAGGCAGCCGTCCGCCTGGCAGATCTTGAACCGTTCCCACGACCCGAGCACCGCCAGCCGTGCCGCCGCGCCCAGGACCGCGCCCAAGGCGTCCTCGCTGGACATCATCGGCACGCCGTGGCTGAGGTCGACCCGGATCAGGCCCGCCGCCGGGGTGGGGTCGGGGCCGTCGAGGCGTTCGGACCGCTCGCCCAGGGAGGCGCGCAGCGACGTGCGGACGGCTCGGGCCTGCGCCAGGTCGCCCGTGTCGCCGAGGCCGCGTTCGGCGACCCAGGTGCGCCAGGCCGCCGCGTCGTCGAGGACGTCCGTGCCCAGTTCGACGTCTCGGGTGTTGAGGAAAGCGAGCAGCAGCTCCACATCGTGTTCCGCATCGCCGGCTCGACCCTGCGCGAGAGCCGCGTGGTCCCAGCCGGCCGCCAGACCAGTCACCCCTCCACTGTAGGCGTCGACGGGTCCCGATGTGGCGAAGTAACCGTCAACTCATTGTCACCGGTTAGCCGTTTTGCCCGATCGGGCGACCACCGATCAGGCTATGAACCCGGTGTATACACCGTGTGTATAGTGGCCGGCATGTCGATCGGACACACCCTGCTGGGCCTGCTGGAAAAAGGTCCACGGCACGGTTACGACCTCAAGAAGGCCTACGACGAGCGCTTCGGACAGGACCGGCCGCTGCACTACGGGCAGGTCTACACGACCCTGTCCCGGCTGCTGCGCAACGGACTGGTCGAGGAGGCCGGGGTGGAGGCCGGTGACGGTCCGGAGCGCAAGCGGTACGCCATCACCGACGCGGGGGTCACCGACGTCGAGCACTGGCTGACCACGCCCGAGAAGCCCGAGCCCTACCTCCAGAACACCCTGTACACCAAGGTCGTGCTCGCCCTGCTGTCCGGTCGCAGCGCCGACGACGTGCTGGACGTCCAGCGGTCCGCGCACCTGCGCACCATGCGGGAGCTGACCCGGCGCAAGGGCGACGGCGACCTGGCCGACCAGCTCATCTGCGACCACGCGCTGTTCCACCTGGAGGCCGACCTGCGGTGGCTGGAGCTGACCGCCGCGCGCCTGGGCAAGCTGTCGGAGGTGGTCCGGTGAGCGCGTTGCTGGAGGCCGTGGGCCTGCGCAAGTCCTTCGGGCCCACGCCCGCGCTGGACGGGGCCGGGCTGAGCGTCCACCCGGGCGAGGTGGTGGCCGTGATGGGTCCGTCCGGGTCGGGCAAGTCCACGCTGCTGCACTGCCTGGCGGGCATCCTCACGCCGGACGCGGGCGTGGTGCGGTACCGGGACGTCGAGCTGAGCGCGATGGCCGACGGCGAGCGCAGCGAGTTGCGGCGCACCGACTTCGGGTTCGTGTTCCAGTTCGGCCAGCTGGTGCCGGAGCTGAGCTGCCTGGAGAACGTGGCGCTGCCGCTGCGGCTGGGCGGGGTGAAGCGCAAGGAGGCCGAGTCGCGGGCGCGGTCCTGGTTGGAGCGGCTGGAGGTGTCCGACGTGGCCGACAAGCGGCCCGGCGAGACCTCCGGCGGGCAGGGGCAGCGGGTGGCCGTGGCGCGGGCGCTGGTCACCGGGCCGCGGGTGGTGTTCGCCGACGAGCCGACCGGCGCGCTGGACTCGTTGAACGGCGAGCGCGTGATGCAGCTGCTCACGGCCGCGGCGAAGGAGACCGACGCGGCGGTCGTGCTGGTCACGCACGAGGCCCGGGTCGCCGCCTACTCCGACCGCGAGGTCGTGGTGCGCGACGGCCGGTCGCGGGAAGTCGAGCCGGTCCGATGACGGTGGTGCGGCAGTGGGCGTCGGACCTGCTGCTGGGCGTCCGGCTGGCGATGGGCGGCGGGCGCACGTCGTGGGTGCGGCTGGCCCTGACCGGCGCGGGGATCGGCATCGGGGTCGCGGTGCTGCTCGCCGCGTCGTCCGTGCCGACCATGCTCCAGGCGCGCGGGGAGCGCGGCGCGGCCGGGTCGGCCGTGCTGGGCGAGGCCGAGCCGGGCAAGGACGTCCTGCACGATCGGCGCTGGTCGACCGAGTTCCGCGGCAAGGGGATCGGCGGCCGGTTCGTGTCGGCCACCGGGCCGAACGCGCCGGTGCCGCCGGGCCTGTCGAGGGTGCCCGGCGACGGCGAGGTCTTCGTGTCCCCCGCCCTGGCACGGCTGCTGGACTCGCCCGAGGGCGAGCTGCTGCGCGAGCGGTTCCCGCAGCGGCGGGCCGGGTTGATCGGGTTGGCGGGCCTGAACGCGCCGCACGACCTGGCGTTCGTCGCGGGCGACGACTCCGTGCGGCAGGCGCCGGGGGATCCCATCGTCGCTTTCGGGGGCGTGGAGCGGGAACGGGAGCTGGACCCGATCCTGTCGCTGCTGATCATGATCGGCGTGGTGGCGCTGCTGTTCCCGGTCCTGGTGTTCGTCGGGATCAGCACCCGGCTCGCGGGCGCCGAGCGGGACCGCAGGCTGGCCGCGCTGCGGCTGGTGGGCGCGGGGGCGCGGCGGGTGCGGCGGATCGCGGCCGGGGAGGCGCTGCTGGGCGCGTTCACCGGGCTCGTGGTCGGCACGGCGCTGTTCCTGGTCAGCCGGCTGTTCGTGGAGGACGTGCAGCTCGTCGGCATCAGCGTGTTCGTCGGCGACGTCATGCCGGCCCCGGCGCTCGCCGTGCTGATCGCGGTGCTGGTGCCGGTGCTGGCGGTGGTCACGTCGATGATCGCCATGCGGCGCACGGTGATCGAGCCGCTGGGCGTGGTGCGCCGGGCCAAGCCGGTGCGGCGGGTGCTGTGGTGGCGGACGATCCCGGTCGTCGTCGGCGCGGTGGCGCTGCTCACCCAGGCCGGGGCGTTGAGCGGCCCGGACGCGCAGACGAACACGACCATCGTGGTCGGCGGCATCCTGTTGCTGCTGCTGGGCATCCCGTTGCTGCTGCCGTGGGTGGTGGAACGCGCGGTCGGCCGGTTGCGCGGCGGCACGCCGTCGTGGCAGCTCGCGATCCGCAGGCTCCAGCTGGAAAGCGGCACGGCGGCGCGGGTGGTCGGCGGTGTGGCGGTGGTGCTCGCGGGCGGGATCGCGTTGCAGTCCGTGCTGGCCAGTGCCGAGAGCCAGATCGTGGACACGCCGATCTCCGAGGGCGACCGCGCCCGGCTCGTGGTGAGCCTCGACCGGTCCCCGCCAGAGGTCGCCGCGAGTGTCACGGGGCTGATCGAACGGTCCGCGGGCGTCGAGCGCGTGCACCAGCTGTGGCGGTTGCGGTACCAGATCGGCGAGGACGACTACCGGGAAGCGCTCGTCGCCTCCTGCGCGGCGCTGGCCACGCAGGCGAGCCTGCCTAGCTGCGAGGACGGTGACGCGTTCTACTCGATCACCGACGAGCGCCACGACATCCCGGCCGCGGACCAAGAGGCGCCCGGCACCCTCGTCACCCTCAGCGAGGGGTACGGCGACGACAAGCGCGTCGGTCCACAGTGGACGATCCCGACGTACACCCGGGTCGGCCCGCCCGCCGGGGAGACCGACGGGGCCGTGCCGGGCCTGATGCTGACGCCGGGCGCGCTCAAGGGCGTCGACTTCCCGCTGTCCCAGCTGACCGTCTTGGTGAAGGTCGACCCGAACCAGCCGGACATCGTCGAACACGTGCGCAACGCCGTCGGCCCGCTCACCTGGCGGACCTACGCCTACTACTTCGGCACCTCCCACGTCACCGAACGCATCGAGCAGTTCCAGAGCATCCGCCAGGGCCTGCTCGCGGGTTCGCTGGTGACGCTGCTGCTGGCCGGCGCGAGCCTGCTCGTCCTGGCGCTGGAGCAGGTCCGGGAACGCCGCCGCCCGCTGGCGGTCCTGGCGGCGAGCGGTGTGCCGAGGGCGGCGCTGGGCCGGTCGCTGCTGTGGCAGAACGCGGTGCCGCTGGTCCTGGCCCTGGTGGTGTCGGTCGCGATCGGCTGCGGCCTGGCGGTGCTGCTGCTGCGCATCGTGTCCCAGCCGATCGTGCTGGACTGGCCGGGGATCGGGCTGCTGAGCGCCGCCGCCGCGGTCCTGGTCGCCGTGGTGACCGCGCTGACCCTGCCGTCGCTGCGCCGGGCCACCGGGGCGCTGGGCCTGCGCGCGGAATGAGGCCACCCCGTACCGGGTGCCGCCGCCCCTCTCCTCCGGGCGGCGGCACCCACCCACCGGGCCACCGAAACGGCCCCCGATGCGTCTACTCCCATGTGGGGGACGAGTGGCGCTTGCGTGGGCTGACGGGAGTCGACCGTTCGGGGCGACTGCCGTGAGGTGGGTCGCCGACCTGGTCCTCGGGGTCCGACTGGCTGTCGGGGGCAGCCGGACCTCGTGGGCCAGGTTGGCGCTCACCGCCGCCGGTGTCGGGCTGGGCGTGGTCGTGCTGCTGCTCGCGGCCTCGGTCGGCCCGGCCCGGGAGGCCAAGTCCGAGCGGGTGCGGGCGGCGGACCCGGTCGCCGCCGGGGACGACGCCCCGCTGCGGGCGCGGGACGTCGTCGTGTCGTGGCAGGGCCGGCGGATCGTCGGCGTCGAACTGGCCGCCACCCGGGCCGACGCGCCCACGCCGCCCGGCGTCGGCCGGTTGCCGCAACCCGGCGAGGTCGTGGTGTCGCCGGAACTGCTGGACCTCATCCGGACCGACGACTCGGTGCGGGCGCGCTTCCCCGAACGGGTGATCGGCGTGATCGCCGACGCGGGTCTGCCGCGCCCGAAGTCGCTGCTGTTCTACGCGGGCCTGGCGCACGCCGAGGGCGCCGCGCCCGTCGCCGGGTTCGGCGGCGACCAGCCGAAAGCCACCCTCCTGCCCGCCTACCGCCTGCTCGTGCTCGGGGCGATCGGGGCGCTGCTGGTCCCGTTGAGCATCTTCGTGCTGGTCGCCACCCGCCTGGGCGCGACCGGGCGCGACCGGCGGCTGGCCGCGATCCGGCTGGTCGGCGCGAGTCGGGCGCAGGTCCGGCGCATCGCCGGCGGCGAGACGCTGACCGGGGCCGTGCTCGGGCTGCTGGTCGGGGTGGCGCTGTTCTTCGCCGCCCGGCCGCTGGCCCGGTTCATCGAGGTCGAGGGGGTCGGGTTCTTCCCCACCGACCTGCTGCCCGACCCCGTGCTCGGGGCGCTCATCGCGGTCGGGGTGCCGGTGGTCGCGGTGGTGTCGGCGCTGGTCGCGCTGCGGACGGTGGACATCGGGCCGCTGGGCCTGCACCGGGCCGCGCACACGCCCGCCCGCCGCGCCTGGTGGCGGTTCGCGCTGCTGGGTGCGGGCGCGGCGGTGCTCGTGGTGGTGGCGGCGGTCGGGTCGTTCGACGAGGTCCTGGCCGACTCGGCGACGGCGGTCGGCCTGGGCGCGGGCCTCGTGCTGGTCCTCGCGGGCACCGGGGCGGTGCTGCCGTGGCTGGTCGACCGGGTCGCGCACCGCCTGCACCCGGAGGCCGTCGCGCCGATGCTGGCCGTGCGCGGCCTGCGGTTCGACGCGGGCACACCGCGCGTGCTGGCCGGGGTCGTCGTGGTGCTCACCGGGTCGCTGACGCTCCAGGTGCTGCTCGGCGTCGCCGCGCAGGTCACCGCCGCCGTCGAACTGGAGTCCCGCGCCGAACCCGACCGGTGGGTCCTCGACCTCGCCGAGCACACCCCGGTCCGGTCGCTGGAGGAGGCGATCGCGCTGGTCGGCGGCGTGCGGCGGGTCAGCGAGGTGCGCACCCTCGCGCCGCGCGGCGAGCTGACCGTGCAGGTGATCAGCACCGACTGCGCCGAACTCGCCGAACGCCTCGACGTCACCAATTGCACCCCTGGGGCCGCCTACCGCACGGCCGGCACCACGGGCGTTCCCGCGCCCGGCACGCGCCTGGCGATCGGCGAGCGCACGTGGATCGTCCCGCCGCACCGCGAGGTGCCCGGCACGGCACGGGGGTTGTTCGTCGCGAGCGGCGCGGACCCGGTGCTGGACGCCGTGCCGCCCGGCGAACTGGTCGTGGTCGGGCCGCCGGACCGGGCGTTCGGGGACAGCCTGCTCGCCGCGACCGGCCGCGTGGACCGGGCGGTGGTCCTGGCGACGGCGCGGGTGGGCCAGGTGGAGCTGTTCACGTCGTTGCGCAGCGGCGTGATCGGCGGCTCGGTGCTGCTCGTCCTGCTGGCCGTGGTCGGCCTGGCGGCGGCGGCCGTCGACCAGGTGTGGGAACGCCGCCGGCACACCGCGGTCCTCGCCGCGAACGGCGTCCCGCAGCGGACGCTGGCCGCCGCCGTCCTGTGGCAGTCGGCGATCCCGACCGCGCTGGGCATCGCCCTGGCGCTGCCGGTCGGGTTGGGCGCGGCGTGGCTGGTCGTGCCCACGGCGTTGTTCTGCATCGACTGGGTCGAGCTGGCGACCACCGTCGGCAGCGCGGCGGCGGTCGTGCTGGTCGTGTCGCTCTGCGCGCTGCCGGCCCTGCGCCACGCGATCCGCCCGGCGAGCCTCAGGACGGAGTGAAAGCGCACGTAGACGCCGGGAAGAGCCGGTCCGTTCCAAGATCCACACCATTGTGCGGCACCCGGTATCCCGGCGCTGCGAGCGTTCCTCACGTGGAACATGCAAGATCGATCCAACGCCGCTCTGCTGACCTCGGCCCGCCTCGGCGACCACGCGGCCTGGCGCGAACTGGTCCGCCGCCACCTGCGCCTGGTGTGGGCGGTGGCCCGGTCGTTCCGCCTCACCCGCGACGACGCCGCCGACGTCGCCCAGGCCACGTGGCTGATCCTCGCCGAGAACCTGACCGCGATCCGCCACCCCGACCGCCTCACCGCGTGGCTGGTCACCACCGCCCGCCGGGAGAGCCTGGCCGTCCTGCGCACGAGGTCCCGCGAGGAGCCCGCCGACCTGCGCCTGCCGGACCGGTCGCCGAGCCCCGAGGACACCGCGGAGGCGACCGACACCGGCACCCGCCTGTGGCACGCCTACCGGACGCTCCCGGCCCGCTGCCGCGAGTTGCTGCACCTGGTCGCCCACGCCCCGGACCTGACCTTCACCGAGCTGGCGCGGGCCACGGGCATCCCGGCCAACAGCCTGGGCCCCACCCGCCACCGCTGCCTGACCGTCCTGCGCCGCCGCCTCACCGCGGAGGCCGTCCGATGACCGCGACCCTGTCCGACCTGGACCTGCTCACCCTCTTGGCGGACCTGCTCGACCGGACCGACCCGGTACCGGAATTCGTTGTCGCCCAAGCCGAAGCCGCCTTCGTCGAGCGCACCGGCGCGGTCCTGACGCGACTGATCACCGACTCCGCCCACACCCGCGGCTCCCACACCGCCCGCACACTGCGTTTCACGGCCTTGGACCTGGTCGTCGAACCCGCTCCCGGCGGCCTGCACGCCACCGGCTTCGCGCACCTCGGCACGACCCTGCACACCCACTGGCCCACCGGCTCGATCACCACCCCGCTCGGGCCTGGAGGCTTCTTCCACCTCGACCACGTCCCCTCCGGGCCGCTGAAGTTCGTGCTGCGCCAAGAGGACGCACCGGACACCGCCACCCGGTGGTTCGTCGCGTGACCCGTCCAAAAGCGAGGGTCGTTCGGATCTTGAGTCCACTCCGGACATCGGCGGTCACTCGATCCGTTGAACACGACGGACGGTGTTCACTGACGGGCGCGACAACCCGGACAGCCGCACGGCACCGCCCTTCCGAGTGGGTTCCGTGGCATATCGTTCGAAATTGCGGTGACCAGTGCTAGACATAGCAGAACGTCGACCTCGAACGGTCCGTCCCGTTCGCCGTACCCGGAACGGTGGTGATCTCCAGTGGCAGTCTCCGACGCGGCGCGCCGCAGCGGATCGCTGCTGCTCCGGGCGCTGGCCGTGGGCGGGTTCGCGGTGACCGCCTGGCTGCTCTCCGGCGGGGTCGCGGCGGCCGACGACCAAGACCACCCGGACGTGGGGATGAACCCACTCGACGCGGTGAACCTGGCGGTCGACGGTCAGCAGACGGCGACCACGGCGCTGCTGGACGCGCTCGCCGCCCGCACCCCGGACGGCCCGCCCCCGCACGTGCTTGTGCCCGCCCTCGACGAGCCACTGCTCGCCGCACCCGGCCTGGACGAAACGCTGCTCATCGCACCCGTCCTCACCGCACCCGCCGCCGCGCCGATCGCGCTGCCGGTCCACCCGCTGCCGGTCGAGGTGCCCACGGGCGAGGAGTCGGACGAGGACGCCCCGGTCTACGAGTACGACGACGAGGACACGCGGGACGTCGAGTACAGCCACACCGGCGGCACGCACAGCACCACCGCGCCCCGGTCGATCGCCAACGCGCTGCCGCCCGAGCAGTACCAGGCGAAGGTCGCGGCCAAGGCCGCCGCCCGCCTGGCCGCGCAGGCCCCGCCGGCGGAGGCCGAGCAGGCCCCGCCGCCGGCCGTCGTCGAGCAGGACGTCGCGCCGAGCAGGCCGGCACCGCGTCAGGCCGCCGAACCGGACCGCACCACTCCCACCTGGGAGAACCCCCAGCCCTTCACGCCGACGCCCGCGCCCCAGCAGGCGCCCGCGCCCACCGCCCCGACCTCCGCGTCGGCGAGCGGACACGACGGGTCCCAAGGCCACCGCGGTGGCGGGATCGCGTCGCACACCGGTCAGGACAGATTCGCACCGCCCGCGCTGTGGCGGGTCGAGCAGCGCGACGACCGGCGCGCACCCGGCAGCATCCCCGGCCTGCCGAGCACGTCACCCGACTGAGTTACGCGGGACCCGTCTGCCCTCGGCACGCCGCAGGGCACGTCTCCGGGACCTCGCGCGCCCCGACGCGCACCTGATGGCACCCGGACACCACACCGGTCCGTCCCGCTCGCCACTTCCCCACCCCGCACCACCCCAAGGCTTCCCGTCCTGCCGACCGCGCCCCGGCAGGAGCGGGCAAGACCCCGTCGTCGCACTGCCCCTGCGGCGACGGGGTCCCAGAGGGAACCTGCGGCCGGGGACGCCATCCCTGGAGCGTCCCCGCCGCAGGTCCCCCAGGGTTTCCGCCGCCGGGTTCCCGGCCCACCGAGGGGCTGAGCCGGAAACCCGGCGGCGGTAGCACCCACCAGGGGATCAAGCGACGGGCATCGTGGCGTCGGCCTCGCCGGCCACGCTCGTCCCCGCCACCGACGCGGCCACCAGGCCCAGGCGGCGCACGGACTCCCGCAGCACGTCGGCCGGCTGCACGTACGGCAGCCGCAGCCACCGCTCGAACCCGCCGTGCGCGCCGAACCGGGAACCCGGGGCGAGCCGGATGCCGTGGTTCTGGGCCACCACCGCGACCCGCGTGCTGATCGGGGCGTCGAGCTCGCACCACACGCTGAGCCCGCCCGCCGGCCGCCGGAACCGCCACTGGGGGCAGTGCTCGCGCAGACCCGCCATCAGCACGTCCCGCTGGGTGGCCAGCAGCGCGCGGCGCTCGGCCAGCACCCGGTCCGCGTCCCCGAGCAACTCGGCCAGCACCATCTGCTCGACCACGGCGGACCCGAGGTCCAGCGCCGTGCGGGTGGACACGAGCCGGTGCACGACCTCCGCGGTGGCCCGGATCCAGCCGACCCGCAGTCCGCCCCAGAACGCCTTGCTCGCCGACCCCAGCGTGATCACCAGGTCCTCGGCGTAGGCGGCCATCGGCGGCGGACCGGCCAGTGGATCGCCGTCCAGGTCCAGTTCCACCACGGTTTCGTCGACCACGAGCGGGGTGCGCGCCCGGCGGGCGATGTCCGCCAGCTCCGCCCGGCCCTCCGCGTCGAGCCGGTGCGCGGTCGGGTTCTGGAAGTCCAGCACCAGGTACGCCATGCGCGGCGCGGCCTGGCGGAACGCGGCGGCGATGCCGGGCAGGTCCCACCCCGTCGCGGTCATGGCCACCGGCACGGGGATCGCGGACACGGCCTTGATCGCGTCCAAAGCGTTGGGGTAGCTGGGCTGCTCGACCAGGACCCGGTCGCCGGGGCCGGTGAGCAGGCGCAGTGCCAGCGCCAGGGCGTGCTGCGCGCCGCTGGTGATGATGATCTGGTCCGGCGACGTCGGCAGGCCGCGCGCGGCGTACCGGTCGGCGATGGCGCGGCGCAGGTCGAGCAGGCCGTGCTCGTAGTAGCCGTGGTCGGCGAGCTGTTCGGGCAGGCGCAGGCGGACGGCGTCGAACGCGGCGAGCAGGCCCGGGATCGCGGGCGGCGCGGCGCGGGCGAAGTCGACCATGCTGTGCCCGAGCAGCGGGGTGTCCGGGACGATGCCCAGCGACCCGGTGGGCAGGCTGATCCACGACCCCGCGCCGCGCCTGCTGGCGACCAGGCCCTCCTCGCGCAGCTGGTCCAGCGCCGCGGTGATCATGGTGCGGCTGACCGGCAGCGCGTCGGCCAGTTCGCGTTCGGCGGGCAGCCGGGTCCCGGCGGGGAGCCTGCCGTCGAGGACGAGCATCCGGATGGCCGCCGCGAGGTCCGCGGACCCCTGGCGCGCGCCGCGCCGACGCCACTCGCCGAGCAGGCGGGCCAGTCGGAAGCCGGATATACGTCCACCGGGTGGGACGTCGTGGTTCATAAGGCCAATTATTGAACATTGGCTCTGGAAGACAAGGCCAATCGCCGCTCAGGATGGCCACATGCTCGCCGCCCTCACCCCGGTCCCCGTCACCGTCGCTCCCGCCCGCCGCCTTCCCCAGCTCTTCGCCGGCCTCTGGCTCTACGGGGCGAGCATGGCGCTCCAGATCCGCGCGACCCTCGGCCTGGACCCGTGGGACGTCCTGCACGAGGGCCTGTCCAAGCGGACCGGCCTGTCCTTCGGCACCATCACGGTGCTGGTCGGCGCGGCCGTGCTGCTGCTGTGGATCCCGCTGCGCCAGCGGCCCGGCGTGGGCACGATCAGCAACGTCGTGCTCATCGGCGTCTCGGTGGACGTGACGCTGTGGCTGGTGCCCGCCCCGTCCGACCTGCTGGTGCGGGCGGTGTTCCTGGTCGCGGGCATCGTGCTCAACGGGCTGGCCGCCGCCGTCTACATCGGGGCGCGGCTGGGCCCCGGCCCGCGCGACGGCGTGACCACCGGGTTCTGCCGGCGGACCGGGATGTCGCTGCGCCTGGTCCGGACGGTGGTCGAGGTGACCGTGCTGGCGGCCGGGTGGCTGCTCGGGGGCACGGTCGGCCTCGGCACCGTCCTGTACGCGGTGACCATCGGCCCGCTGACCCAGGCGTTCCTGCCCCGGGTCACCTGGGTCGAGCCGCGGGTCACCGCGGTGCGCTGACCCGCCGCCCGCAGCTCACCGGCGCGCTCCCGCCCGCCGCCCGCAGCTCACCGACTCCCCACCCGCGGCTCACCGCGGTGCGCTGACGACGCGCCGGCGCGCCTCGGTGTAGCTGACGCCCTTCGCGTGCAGCACCTCGGCCGCGAGCCCCTTCCCGGACAGCAGCGCCAGCACCAGGTGCTCCTTGCCGAGGGTCCCGTGGCCGAGGTCGCGGGCCTCGACGAGACCGCGCACGAGCGTGTTCTTGGCGGCCGGCGCGAAGGGCAGGTGGTCGCGGAAGAAACGCTTGCGCCGGGGAGGTCCCGCGGCCAGCGCGCCCTCGCCCAGCGACCGCTCCAAGGACGCCACCACCTGGTCGACGTCGATGCCCAGGCCGCGCAGGGCCGCCGCGTCGGCGTCGCTGAGCCCGCCCTTGCGCCGGGCGTCCCGCAGCGCCGCCTCCACCTCCGCCCGCGACACGTCGAAGGACGCCAGCACCGGCGTGTCGAGGAGCGCGAGCAGCAGGTGCTCGGCCCCGATGGCGTCGGCGGCGTCCTTGCGCGCCTCCTCGACCGCGTCAAGCACCGCCTGCCTGGCGTCCCTGGTGAACCGTTCCCCGATCATCGCCCGCCCCCGTGCTTCTTGTGGACGGCCTGCCGGCTGACGCCGAGCTCGGCCGCGATCTCCTGCCACGACCAGCCCCGGTTCCGCGCGTTGCGCACCTGGACCGCTTCGAGCTGTTCCAGCAGCCGGCGCAACGCGCTGACCGCCCGGAGCCCGACCCGCGGGTCCTGGTCGCCCGCCGCCGAGGCCAGTTCCGTCGCCTCTGTCATGCCGTCAACTTTGGTTGACAACCCCGCTGTTGTCAACCCTGGTTGACACTAGGCTCGGACGTGATGCCCGAGATCACCACCGCCGAACGCGCCGGCGTCGGCCTCGACGGCCGCCCCCGCCCCACCGAGGACCGGATCGTCGTCCTGGACAACGCCGTGGTCGTGCTGGACGGCGCCACCTCGCCCACCCCGACCGACCGCGACGGCGGCTGGCACTCCCGGGCCCTGGCCGCCGAACTGACCTCGCTCGACGGCGACCTGGGCGACGAGCTTGCCGCCGCCATCCAGCGCCTCGCCGACCGGCACGGACTCGTCCCCGGCGACTCACCGTCCAGCACGGTCGCGATGGTCCGCTGGACCGACGACACCGTGGACGCCCTGGTGCTCGCGGACAGCCCGGTCGTCGCGTTCGGCGCCGATGTGGACGTCCTCGCCGACCACCGCCTGCGGGACCTGCGCGGAAAAGTGAGCCGGATCACGGACTGGCGCAACCGCGAGGGCGGTTTCTGGGTGGCCGAGGCGAACCCGGAAGCGGCATACCGGGCGGTGCGGCGGACATGGCGACGTGACGCAGTGCACACCGTGCTGCTCGCGACCGACGGCGTCGCCTGCGGAGTGGACGACTACGGCTTGTTCGCGAATTGGCGGGAAGTGTTGGAGATCACGCTCGCAAAAGGACCCGAAGCGGTGCTGGACACCATCCGCGAAGCCGAAGCGAGCGATCCGGAACGCACCCGCTGGCGCCGTTCCAAAGTGCACGACGACCAAGCGCTCGCGGTGGTCCGCTGGTAGAAAGCGAAAAACCCACCCGGGAATCCGAGTGGGCTTTTCGCAGGTGTGGCCAGGGGCGGGGTCGAACCGCCGACCTACCGCTTTTCAGGCGGTCGCTCGTACCAACTGAGCTACCTGGCCAGGTATGCGGCTCGGCCGAACAGCCGAACAGCCTTGCGACCCAGACGGGACTTGAACCCGCGACCTTCGCCGTGACAGGGCGACGCGCTAACCAACTGCGCCACTGGGCCTTGCGTTTCCTACTGTACTACGTGCCCCCAACGGGATTCGAACCCGCGCTACCGCCTTGAAAGGGCGGGGTCCTAGGCCGCTAGACGATGGGGACCTGAGTTCCTCCGGCAGCCCTTGGGCCACCTTCTTCCCAGGCCCTCCACGCTGTCCGGTGGAAGCATCGTAAGCATAGGGCACAGGTACCAGCTACTCCAAAACGGGGGTGGCACAAGTCGTTGACCTGCGATTCCACCCCCGTTCGACGGCCGGTCAGCCCAGCGCGGCGAGCCCGGAGGCGAACTTCTCGCGCTCCGGAGGGCTCAAGACGGCCAGCACTTCGTCGAACCGGTCGTCGGTCAGCCGCTCGGCGTCGCGCCACCGGGCCGCCAGGTCGTCCCGGCCCTCGACGGAGGCGAGCAGCGCCTCGGCGTCCTCGGGGAGCCACCCGGTGCGCATGAGCCGACCGCGACCGCCGCCCGGGTCCAGCGCTACGGCCTGGGTGACGCTGAGACCGACCGCGCGCAGGGCGGCGAAGTGGAGGCCGCCACGCAGTTCGCGCAGGAGCATCAGGGCGTGGCCGAGACGGGCGGGGCCGTCCGTGGGGCGCGGCGCGTCCCGCCAGCCGCGGAACAGCGCGAGCCCGGACGAGTCGGCGGCGTCGGCGACGGCGAACCCGAGCTCGGCCAGGTGGTCGGAGTCCTCCGCGCCGGTGAGCGCGGTGCGCGACCAGTCCCAGCAGCCGCCCAGGTAGGCCTCGATCGCGAGGTCGGCGGGCAGGCCGCGCACGAGGGCCTTCTCGATCAGCCACTCGGGGAAGATGCCGATCAGGGCCGCCACGACACCGGGTTCGGGATCGCCCAGGACTGCGGTCCGGCCGCGGAAGTACAGCGTGCGCGCGGGGAGGCCGACCGCCTGCTCGCGGGCCGCGAACTCGGGCGAGACCATGAACGCGCCGCCCAGTCTGACCAGCGGTTCTCTGGTTCGTTCAGCGACGAAACTCATTCTGTAACAGTGTCACAGAACTTGCGGGTCGGCAAACATCCGAAGTACGGACGAACACCACGGTTCGGCGGCCAAACCGGGCAGGACGAACCGCCACACCTCGCGCATCCGCTCGGGGTAGTCGGCGCAGCGCGAGGTGGCACTGGAGATCAGGCGGGCGCCCAGGGCGGCGGAGGTGAGCGCCCGAGCGGCGGCCTCCGGGTCGACGCCCGGCCGCAACTGGCCCGCGCTCCCGGCGGCGACCAGGAGGTCGGCCAGGACCTTCTCCCAGCGCAGGTGCGCGGAGGACAGGCCGGGGTAGCCCAACTCCCGGTCCGCGGCGAGCCGGACGCCGGCGCGCAGCACGACGTCGCGGGACAGCAGCGACACGGCGTCGTCGCACAGACCGACGAGGGTGCTCAGGGGATCCATGCCGCGGTCGCGCCACCGGTCGGCCAGGCGCGGCCAGGTGTCGTCCTGGACCTGGACGATCGCCGACGCCAGCGCTTCCTTGGACGCGAAGTGGAAGTAGAACGCGCCTTTGGTGACGCCGCTGCGCTCCAGGATGGCGCTCAACGGGGCGGCGTCGTAGCCGACGCGATCGAACTCCTCGGCGGCAGCGCGGAGGATGGCCTCGCGCGTGGCCAGCGCGCGGTGCTGCTGCGGGGACATCACAGGCTCCGAGTGGTCGGTGCGGTGCGGTGCGTGCACAGCCTTCGCCGCCCGGGGTCGGCGCGCAAGCACGTCACGCCGGCCGGAACCGCCGCGGGACGGACCGCCCCGTGCACCGCCCTGTGAATTGCCCCTAAAAAGACCGCTCGGTATGTTTTGAAGCGGCCCACCCGAGACGCGCTACCCGGGGGGTGCGCGTGTCGGGTGGGCCGCTCACGGCTTACCGCTGAACAGGCGGCGGGCCGCCGTCCTCGCCCGGTGACAGCCCGAGCATGTCGAGCAGCAACCGGCAGTCCTCGGCGCTCGTCGCACCCCGGGCCACCGACAACCGCGCCCGGTGGACCTGCTCGTCCGAGATCCGCGAGGGTTCACCGGTCCGCTGCGCGGGCACCCCACCGCCCGGCCTCGACATGATGTCGTCCTGGTTCCACAGGAACTGACGCACTTCTAGGGACCCGCTCATGACGCCTCCCCGACTTGAGGTTGGCGCGAGGCTAAGCGAGCCCGTCGAACCACCGCAGCCCCCCGCAGAGTGATTCCAAGACAACGGAGTGTCACTTTCCGTGTAAACCACTTGGTGTCAAGCGGGCCGTGATGTGCTTGCCGCGAACAAGCGAGAGGGTGGACCCATGACCGAGCCGGACCCGCGGCCGACCGACGCCGACACCACGCCCGAGCCCACCGAGGCCCCGGCGCAACCGCCCGCGAGCGCCGCCGAAGCCCCGGACCCGACCACGCGCCAAGCCGCCGAGCCCACGGCCCCCGAAGCCACCGCGCCGGCCGCGCCCGAGGCCGGCGCACCCGCCGTGCCCGCGTCCGAGGCCGAAGCCGCCGCTGCCGAAACCGAAGTCCCGCAGGCGGTCGACCCCGCGGTCGCCGAGGCCGTCGGATCGGGCGCGATGCCCGCCGTCGACCCGCAACTCCTGTTCGGCAGCCTCAACCTGGCCGCTATCGAGGCCGACATCGAGGCCATGATGAGCGACAAGATGTCCGAGCTGGACGGCATGCTCGCCGGCCTGGAGGAGCTCGTCGGCCGGTTGGAGAGCGAGATCACCAGCCTCGAGACCCCGCCGCCCGACGACACCACTACCCCGTAGGGGTATCCTCGGAAGCCGCACCGGCGCGAGAGGAAACCACCATGTCCGTCACCACCTACACCGTCAGCGGCATGACCTGCGGCCACTGCGTCAGCTCCGTCACCGAGGAGCTGACCGCCGTGGACGGCGTCACCGGCGTCGACGTCGAGCTGGCCACCGGCGCGGTCACCGTGACCAGCACCCGTGAGCTCGGCCACGACGAGGTGAAGGCCGCCGTCACCGAGGCGGGGTACTCGCTCGTCGGCTGACGAGCCGCTGAAGAATCTGGGCGAACCCACTCCCCAGGCCACGATGCACGTGCAACAATCCGAATTGCTGACACACCCCCGGTCAGCGCCTGTGGAGATCCCCTCCGGCCCCCGCGTTCCTCCCCCTGGCGCGGGGGCCTCTCCGCGCACACAACTGTGACCCACGCCACAGTTTCGCGCGCTCCGCAACTCAACCGTTATCGTGTCGCCGTGCCTCTTGGATCGCTAGGACGCTCGAAATCCGGCCGGCATCGGCCTCCCGCCAAGGAGCAGGAGGAGATCCTGCCGGACGAGGAGCTGACCTCGTACCTCGCGGCGCTGGCCCCGGACCCCGACGTCGAGACCACCGCGTCGGGCGGCAGCTTCGGCAACGCGCAGGTCTACCAGCTCCGCCTCCAGCTCATGGCCAACGAGCAGCTGAAGGAGCTGGCCGCCGAGCGGCAGACGTCCCCGCAGGCGCTGGCCACCGAGTGGGTCATGCAGCGCCTGGAGTGGGAAGCCCGTCAGCGCGGCTTCTAGAACCCCCGCAACGCCGAGAGGCCCCGACCGCGAACGGTCGGGGCCTCTCGTGCGAAAGCGATCAGACCTTGCGGACGTTCTGGGCCTGCGGACCCTTCGTGCCCTGGCCGATCTCGAACTCGACGCGCTGGTTCTCCTCCAGGGTGCGGAACCCGCCGCCCTGGATCTCCGAGTAGTGCACGAAGACGTCGGGACCGCCGTTCTCCTGGGCGATGAACCCGAAGCCCTTCTCGGCGTTGAACCACTTGACCGTGCCCAGTGCCATGTACCTGCCTCCATCGCAGGAAAGCTTGGGGCTGCACCGTGCAGCCCCGGCCGTCCCGGGGCGTTTCCCCGCCGCCTGAGGCAGGGAGGGCACGCCCGCGTGTCGTTCCGCGAGCGTGTGACACGAACACAGAAACCACGGCCTGCGCACGCGAGCGTATCGGTTGGCCACCCGCAGCACTACCACTGAACGCGGGGCTACTTCTCGGTGACCTGTGGGGGGTCGGGCAGCTTCACGCCGGCCTGGCCGATGTTGCGCTCCAACGCCCTGCGCCACTCGCCGCTGCCGACCATCTGCTCGATCGCGGAGCTGACCTCGGCGCGGCCCGCGGTGTCGCCCTTGGCCAAGCCCACGCCGTAGCGCTCGGTGGTGAAGGTGTCGCCGACCAGCTTGAGCAGCTCGGGGTTCTCGGCCACGTAACCGGCGAGGATCACCTCGTCGGTGGTGACGGCGTCGACGTTGCCCGCGAGCAGCGCGGTCACGCAGTCGGAGTACTGGCCGTACTCCACCAGCTCCACGCCCTGCGCGAACTCCGCCGCGACCTTCTGCGCCGAGGTCGAACCGGTCACCGAGCACAGTCGCTTGCCGTTCAGGGTCTGCGGTCCGGTGATCTCGTCGTCGGTGTAGCGGACCATGAGGCCCTGGCCGGTCTGGAAGTACGGACCCGCGAAGGCCACCTTCTCCTTGCGCTTGTCGGTGATGGAGTAGGTGGCGACGACGAAGTCCACGGTCCCGTCGGCGATCAGCTTCTCGCGGTCGGCCGAGCGGGCTTCCTTCCACGTGATGCCCGACTCGGGGACGCCGAGCTTGTCGGCCACGTACTTGGCGACCTCCACGTCGAAGCCGACGAACTTGCCGTCCAGCCTGCGCTGCCCGAGGCCCGGCTGGTCGAACCGGATGCCGATGGTGAGCTCGCCGTCGTCGGCCTTGCCCTTGAGCGTGTCGTCGCCCGCGCCGCCGCAGGCGGAGGTCAGGGAGAGAGCGGTGACCGCCGCGATCGCGGGCAGCAGTCGTCGGAACAGCATGGGCTGCGAACCTTCCGGTGCTCGGGGACGCGGTGCGGATCTACGCACCAGACGTCGTTCATGCTAGGCACCGGCATTGAAGATCCTTATGCGACGAAGGTCTCATCAGCCCAATCCGCTGGACCGTTCGGAGCACCAATTGGTGTGACGTCGAACAAACCCCTTATGGCAGCAGCGATCGGCGCGGGACGGCGCCCAGTCCGAGCCGTCGGACGGCCCGGTTCACGTGGCCTTCCGGGACGCCCCAGCGGATCGGCGGCGGCACCAGGAGGGCGGCCGTGCGGGCGGCGCGGAGCATCGCCGTCGCGACCGGTTCGGGGTAGGGGCGGCGGCCGTGCAGCGCTATCGCCCACGGCGGCAGCACCGAGTAGGCGAGGTGGCCCAGGAGGGGTTCGTAGGCGTCCAGGCCGAGGCGGAGCAGACCGTTGACCGGTGGGCGGTGCAGGAACCGGTAGACGAGCTCGGAGTCCTCGGTCCGCTTGAGGTCGGGGAGGGTGGCGGTGAAGTAGTCGGCCATCGCGCGGGCGCTGCCGGGCACCTCGTCCGCGTGCAGCCCGACCAGCTCGGCGGTGCGGCGCTGCTCGTCGTAGTACCGGTCGACCTGGGCGTCGGTGAGCCGGTAGCCCGCGCGGCGCACGACGGTGACGAAGGAGTGGACTTCAGCGCAGTGCACCCACAGAAGGAGTTCGGGGTCGTCGATCCGGAACCGCCGGCCGTGCTCGTCCTGGCCGCGCAGCATCCGGTGCACCATGCGGACCTTGGCGGCGGCTTCCCGGACCTCGTCGGTGGTGCCGTAGCTGACCGTGCCGACGAAGTTCGCGGTGCGCATGAGCCGCCCCAGCGGGTCTTCGAGGAAGTTGGAGTTCTGCACGACCCCGGCGACCGCACGCGGGTGCAGGGCTTGGAGGTAGAGGCTGGAGATGCCCGCGACCCACATCGCCGGGTCGGCGTGCAGCTGCCACGTCACCGTGCCCGGTCCGAGGATTCCCACATCCGTCGGCATCACCCGATCGTGTCACAACCGGCGTGTCCTGCCGAGACACGACCGCACCGGGTGACCCCCAGGCCTCAACCCGTAACGAGGTCGGCCACAAGAACGATTCCACGCGGCACCGAGGAGTGCCTTCTGGAGCGAGTAACGGGATGAGCAGACGACTGGCCTTCGCCGGCGCGATGGGCGCCCTGGCGTCCGGAGCGCTGCTGACGCTGGTGATCTCCGTGGACCAACCACGCCCGGTGGACGTCCGCCGGGTAGACCTGAGCCCGGTCCAACCGGGCGTACTCAGCGCCACCCACACCACCACCCTCAACGTGCAGCCCCCTGCGGAAACCCCCGTCTCAACTGGCGACCCGGAACCCCGCCCAGCCATCCCGGTAACCGCAACCAGCACCCCGGAACCCACGACAACGACACCCCCGCCGACGCCTGTTCCGACGTCGAAGCAGAAGCCGAACCGCAACAACTGCGACAGCGGCTACCTCACCGACGGCGTGTGCGTCCCGTGGTTCTTCCCCTTGGACCCTCGTGAGGCCTGCGAGTGGCTGCACGAACAGGGCTTGACCAGAATCGAAGTCCTGGGCCGAGACCGCCACCACCTGGACCTGGACTTGGACGGCCTCGCCTGCGAGTGGGACGAGGACTGACCAACCACCACCCGGTCACCCCAACCCAACCCCGAACGGCCCAGCTCTTCGGCGCGCGCAGCGCGGTCTTCGCGCGCGGAGCGCGCGGTAGGTGTTACCTACAAGTGGAGGGCCTCGGTTCCCC
>NZ_JBBEGC010000081.1:18671-32702 GCF_037401995.1 Saccharothrix sp. CCNWYY140 | reverse complement strand
CAGGCCATACGGGGATGACGGAAGAAGCCCAAGTTGGGAGGTCTGCTGCGCGAGCTACTTCGGGCGCCCTGCGGGCGCGAAGTACAGGGGCGTGTGCTGGGGCGTGTGTGGGGGTAGGGGCGGCGGGTCTTTGCTGGCGGGCTGGGTGGCCTGTGCTGGGTGGTGAGGGTTGGGTGGCGCTTGGGTCTGGTGGTGGGGGCTGGGTGGGGTGTGGGGGGCTGTTCCGTGGTCTTGGGGTGTGGTTCTGGTCTCAGGTTGTGGGCCGGGGAAAGTGCTGGTCACAGGGGGCGGTGGACCCTCCGGTTTTCGCCCGGGAGCGCGCTCTACTACGGTGATCGTCTACGCGGTTGAAAAGCCAGCCGCAAGCCACCTGGGTGGCCGGTGTTCCGGTCGCCAGGTCAGCGTCACAGCTGTGGGCTTGCGGGGCTGGCACCGCATGTCCCTCGCACGCGCTGACCACGAGTTTCGACGTGCGAGAGGAGCCCGACCGTGGTCGGGGACGACGGACTGGACAACACGCTCGCCGCGCGGATCGCCAGCCTGGAAGCGGAAGTGGCGGGGCTGCGCCGGGCGGTGCAGACCCGCACCGTGATCGGACAGGCCACGGGCCTGATCGCGGCCGTCCAGGGGTGCACGCCCCAGGAGGGCTTCCGACTGCTGGTCAGCATGTCGCAACACCACAACGTCAAGCTGCACACCATCGCCGTGCAGCTGATCGACCTGGCCGCCGAGCTCGGTGCGCGGCGGGCGGTGCGGGCGGTGCACCGCACGGCGTTGCCCAACGGGCAGCCCGAGCACCGGGAGTGGCCGGGGGTGGAGGAGGTGGTGCAGGCGGCGCGGAGTCTCGTCGCCGCCTACGACGCCGCCCACGGCGCGGAGGCGGACCTGCCGGAGGTGCGAAGACACCTGGCCGACCAGGTCAGCCTGGCCGGCCGGCTGCTCGCGGAGAAGCTGGCCGAGGTCGGCTGGCTCCCGGAACACCGCACGCCTCAACCGGACAACTGAACCACCGCGAACGACTCGGCGGGCAGGTGCGCCACCTGCCCGACGACCTTCGCCTCCGCGGAGGCCAGCAGCACCTCACCCGGTGCGGGCAGCTCGACCTCCGCGTCGCCGCCCAGGTTGCACAGCACGCGCAGCGACCCCCGGTGCAGGACCAGCGCGTCGCCGACGACGTCGACCCGGAACCGGTCCAGCCGGGGGTCCGCCAGTTCCGGCCGGGACCGCCGCAGCGCGATCAATGACCGGTACAGCTCGAAGACCTCCCGGTGCGACCGTTCGGCCAGCTCCTCCCACCGCAGGGTGGACCGCTCGACGGTGGCCGGGTCCATCGGGTCGGGCACCTCGGACTCGCCCCACCCGTGCCGCGCGAACTCCCGCCGCCGGCCCGTCCGCACCGCCTCGGCCAGTTCCGGGTCGGGGAAGGACGCGAAGAACTGCCACGGCGTGCCCGCCGCCCACTCCTCCCCCATGAACAGCATCGGCGTGTACGGGGAGCAGAACACGATCGCCGCCCCCACCGCGAGCCGCCCGGGTGACACCGACGCCGAGAGCCGGTCGCCGACGGCCCGGTTGCCGATCTGGTCGTGGTTCTGGAGGTAGGCCAGGAACCGGTAGCCGGGCAGTCGCTTGTCCACCGGCCGCCCGTGGTGGCGGTGGCGGAATGACGACCACGTGCCGGCGTGCAGGAAGACGTCCTGGAGCGTGCGCGCGAGCTGTCCCTCGAAGTCGGGGTAGTAGCCGAACGTCTCGCCGCTGAGCGCCACGTGCAGGGCGTGGTGGACGTCGTCGGACCATTGCGCGTCCAGGCCGTACCCGCCGGCCTCGCGGGCGGTGACCAGGCGGGCGTCGTTCAAGTCCGACTCGGCGATCAACGTCAGCGGGCGGCCCAAGCCCGCAGAGAGCGCGTCCACCTCCGAAGCCATCTGCTCCAGCACGTGCACGGCGCTGCGGTCCACCAAGGCGTGCACGGCGTCCAGGCGAAGGCCGTCCACGTGGTAGTCGCGCAGCCAGCTCACGGCGTTGTCGACCACGTACCGGCGCACCTCGTCGGAGTCCGCGCCGTCGAGGTTCAGCCCGGGGCCCCAGTCGTTGCTGCCGGCGAAGTACGGCCCGAACCGGTCGAGGTAGGCGCCGGACGGCCCGAGGTGGTTGTAGACCACGTCCAGCAGCACGGCCAGGCCCCGCGCGTGGCAGGCGTCGACGAAACGCTTGAACCCGTCCGGCCCGCCGTACGGCTCGTGCACCGCGCCCCACAGGACCCCGTCGTAGCCCCAACCGGCCGTGCCGTCGAACGCGTTGACCGGCAGCACCTCGACGTGCGTGATCCCCAGGTCCACCAAGTGGTCGAGCTTCTCCACGGCCGCGTCGAACGTGCCGCCGGGGGTGAACGTGCCGATGTGCAGCTCGTAGATTACCGCACCCTGCAACGGCCGCCCGGTCCACCCGGCGTCGGTCCACTCGAAGTCGGAGTGGTCGTAGACGCGGGACGCCTCGTGGACGCCGTGGGGCTGCCACCGCGACCGGGGGTCGGGCAGCGCCTTGCCGTCCAGGACGAACGCGTAGTCCGTGCCCTCGGCGTCGGAGTGCCACCACCCCCCGTCCCCGCGCCGCATCTCGTGGTCCTGGCCGTCCACCCGCACCTGGACGCGCTCGTGATGAGGCGCCCACACCGAGAACGTCACGAATCTCCTCGCACCAGCAGTGCCACGGGGTAGGTGTCCAACAGGTCGGTCAGCCGTTCCGGCGCGGGCCGGTCGGTCAGCACGTCGGTCCAGTCGCCGGGCGGCAGCGGCAGCACGGTGTCGCGCCACCCGCCTCCCGCCGCCAATCCCACCGGCAGGCGCGTGGCCACCGCAACCAGGTCGGTGCGCTCGAACGCCACAACGTGCGCTGCGGCCGGTCCCGACGCGCGCAGCGGCCGGTAGCCGTGGAACAGCTCCGGCCGGTCCCGGCGCAGGGTCAGCGCCTTGTGCACGACCAGGAGCTTGGCCGCGCCCGAGTCGTCCACGGCGGGCAGCCAGCCGTCGCGGATGCGGTCGAGCAGGCGACGGCGGACGTCGTAGTCCACCGGTCGCCGGTTGTCCGGGTCGACCAGGGACAGGTCCCACAGCTCGGTGCCCTGGTACACGTCGGGCACGCCGGGCGCGGTGAGCTGCACGAGCTTCTGCCCCAGCGCGTTGGACCAGCCGGGCACGACCACGCGGTCGACGAACCCCGCCACCTCCCCGGCCACCGGACCTTCCAGGACCTCGGCCGGCCAGGCCGCGACGGCCGCCTCGAAGGCCTCGTCGTGGTCGATCCACGTGGTGCGGACCTTGGACTCCTTGGCCGCCTTGTCCAGGTAGGCGGCCATGCGGTCGGCGGTGATCGGCCACGCGCCCACCAGCGACTGCCAGGCCAGCATGTTCAGGGCGGGCTCGTCGATCGGGTGGGCGGCGGTCCAGCGGCGGACGGCCTCGGCGAACTCGTCGGGGATCTCGGCCAGCACCGCCAGCCGCGCCCGCACGTCCTCGCTCCGCTTGGTGTCGTGGGTGGACAGCGCGGTCATCGCCTCGGGCATGCCGGCTTCACGGGCCGCCGCCCGGCGGTGGAACTCCTCGACGGGCACGCCGAACCGGTCGGGCGCGCCACCGACCTCGTTGAGGGCGACGAACCGGGCGTAGCGGTAGAACGCGGTGTCCTCGGTGCCCTTGGCCACGACCATGCCGGAGGTCTGCTGGATGCGGGTGGCCAGCTCGCCGTGCGGATCGGCGCGGACCTGCCGGTCCAGGGCCCGCACGGCGGGGCACGTCGAGGCGGCGACCGCCGCGTCCCACGCGTCGCGGCCCTCGGGCAGGTAGGACCGGTACACCGGGAACGCGGTCATCACCTGCGCCACGGCCTCCTGCGCCAGCGCCCGGTCCGGGTGGTCCACCAGCGCGGCGATCCGGCGGACCTCGGCCTTGAGGATGCCGCGCGCCACCAGGTCCCGGCACTCGTGCTCGACGGCCGCGAAGTCGGTCGGGACCCCGAACTCCTCCGCCAGCGCGGTGAACGCGGGCTCGCCAGCCGGGTCCACGAACATCCCGCACACCTCGCGCAGCGCGTCGTACCCGGTGGTGCCCTCGACCGGCCAGGACACCGGCAGCGACTCGTCCACGCCGAGGATCTTCTCCACGACGACCCAGCAGCCGGCACGTTCCTTGAGCCGCCGCATGTACGCGCCGGGGTCGGCCAGGCCGTCCGGGTGGTCCACGCGCAGCCCGGTGACCTCGCCCGCGGCCACCCAGCGCAGCACCTCGCCGTGCGTGGCCTCGAAGACCTCCGGGTCCTCCACCCGCACGGCCGCCAGCGTGGTGATGTCGAAGAACCGCCGGTAGTTCAGCTCGGCGTTGCCGCGCCGCCAGAACACCAGCCGGTAGTGCTCGTGCTCCTCTTCCTCCTCCGGGGAGCCCGCGAAGGGCAGCAGGAGCTTGTCGCCCTCCCAGTCGAAGTAGTCCGCGTACCGCGAGGATCTGCCGTGCGCCAGGACGTCGGACCACCACGGGTTCTCCGGCCCGGTGGCCATGTGGTTCGGCACGATGTCCACCACCAGCCCGAGCCCGGCCCGGCGCAGCGCCTTGCTCAACGCCTGCCGCCCGGCCTCGCCGCCGAACTCCTCGCGCGCCTTCGTCGGGTCCACCACGTCGTAGCCGTGCGTCGACCCCGGCACCGCCTCCAGCAGCGGCGACGCGTACAGCGCGCCCGCGCCGAGCGCGTCGAGGTAGTCGACGACGGCTTCGGCGTCGGCGAAGGTGAAATCGGGGGTGAACTGGATGCGGTAGGTGGAAGCCGGGGCCTGCCGGTCCCGGTCGGGGGCGGTCATTCGACGCCCGTCCGCTGGAGGACCAGCAGGGACCGCGCGGGCACGGTCACCGTGCCGCCGGCGGGCACCGGCTCGCCCGTGTCGGGTTCGCGCACCACCCCGGCGGCCGTGTCGACCACCACCGTCCACTGCGGACCGTAGCTGTCGTCCGGGAGGGTGGCCTCGATGTCCTCGTGATGGGCGTTGAACGCCAGCAGGAACGAGTCGTCCAACACCCGCATGCCGCGCGGGTCCAGGTCCGGGATGCCCTCGCCGTTGAGGAAGACCACGACGCACCGGCCGAAGTCGTCCTCCCAGTTCTGCTCGGTCATCTCTTCACCC
Organism: Saccharothrix sp. CCNWYY140; assembly: GCF_037401995.1. NCBI lineage: Bacteria > Bacillati > Actinomycetota > Actinomycetes > Pseudonocardiales > Pseudonocardiaceae > Saccharothrix > Saccharothrix sp. CCNWYY140. The sequence goes on along the minus strand of NZ_JBBEGC010000081.1, from coordinate 27,535 downwards.
GACGGGGTGAACCACGCGATGTCGCGCAGCTCGTCGCCCTTGCGGATGGGCTTGCCCTGGAAGAACCGCCGCCGGCGCAGCACCGGGTGGGCGCGGCGGAAGGCGGTGAGCGCGGAGGTGAACTCCACCAGGTCCTTGTTCTTCTCCACCAGGGTCCAGTCGACCCAGCTCAGCTCGTTGTCCTGGCAGTAGGCGTTGTTGTTGCCCTGCTGGGTGCGGCCCAGCTCGTCTCCGCCCAGGATCATCGGGACGCCCTGCGACAGCAGCAGCGTGGCCAGCAGGTTGCGCCGCTGCCGGGCGCGCAGCTCCAGCACCTCGGGGTCGTCGGTCGGTCCCTCGACGCCGCAGTTCCACGACCGGTTGTCGTCGGCGCCGTCGCGGCCCTCCTCGCCGTTGGCCTCGTTGTGCTTGCGGTTGTAGGAGACCAGGTCCGTGAGGGTGAACCCGTCGTGCGCGGTGACGAAGTTGACCGACGCGTACGGGCGGCGGCCGTCGTCCTGGTAGAGGTCCGACGAGCCGGTGATGCGCGAGGCGAACTCGCCCAGCGTGGCCGGCTCGCCGCGCCAGAAGTCGCGGACGGTGTCGCGGTACTTGCCGTTCCACTCCGTCCACAACGGCGGGAAGTTGCCGACCTGGTAGCCGCCGGGTCCGACGTCCCACGGCTCGGCGATCAGCTTGACCTGGCTGACCACCGGGTCCTGCTGGACCAGGTCGAAGAACGTGGACAGCCGGTCCACGTCGTAGAACTCGCGGGCCAGGGTGGCGGCGAGGTCGAAGCGGAACCCGTCCACGCGCATCTCGGTCACCCAGTAGCGCAGCGAGTCCATGATCAGCTGGAGGGTGTGCGGGCTGCGGACGTTGAGCGAGTTCCCGGTGCCGGTGTAGTCCATGTAGTACTTCGGCTCGTCGTCGACCAGCCGGTAGTACGCCTGGTTGTCGATGCCCCGCATGGACATGGTCGGCCCGAGGTGGTTGCCCTCGGCGGTGTGGTTGTAGACGACGTCGAGGATGACCTCGATGCCTGCCTCGTGCAGGGCGCGGACCATGCCCTTGAACTCCTGCACCTGGTTGGCCTGCTCGGGTAGCGCCGCGTAACCGGCGTGCGGCGCGAAGAACCCGATCGTGTTGTAGCCCCAGTAGTTGCGCAGGCCCTTCTCGGACAGGCCGTGGTCGGTGATGAACTGGTGCACCGGCATCAGCTCGACCGCCGTCACGCCCAGCGACTTCAGGTGCTCGATCACCACGGGGTGCGCCAGGCCCGCGTACGTGCCGCGCAGCCGTTCGGGCACCTCGGGGTGCATCATCGTCAGGCCGCGCACGTGGGTCTCGTAGATGACCGACTCGTTGTACGGCGTCTTCGGCGGCCGGTCGTTGGCCCAGTCGAAGAACGGGTTCACCACCACCGACAGCGGCACGTGGCCGGCGGAGTCCTGGTCGTTGCGGGCGTCGGGCTTGCCGAACGGGTAGCCGAACAGCGACTCGTGCCAGTCGACGTCGCCGGTGATCGCCTTCGCGTACGGGTCGATGAGCAGCTTGTTGGGGTTGCACCGCAGACCCTGCGCCGGGTCGTACGGGCCGTGCACGCGGTAGCCGTAGCGCTGGCCGGGGCCCACGCCCAGCAGGTAGCCGTGGTGGACGAAACCGTCCACCTCCGGCAGCCGGACGCGCTCCTCGGCGCCGTCGTCGTCGAACAGGCACAGCTCGACGTACTCCGCGACCTCGGAGAACAGGGTGAAGTTGGTGCCGACGCCGTCGTAGGCCGCGCCGAGCGGGTAGGGCGTTCCGGGCCAGGGTCGCACAGGTGCTCCTCCGGGACGAACGGGTCAACCCCTACCGTTCTAGATCATGCCCTGCCGGTGTGCGACCGGACGAGCTGCCCGCGGGCCGCGACCAGCAGGAGTCTCGCCTCCTGCAACTCGGCGTAGCGCAGGTGCTCGCAGGCGGCTTCGGCGCAGGCCACCGCCCGGCCGAGGGCTTCGTCGGGCCGGGCGCCGTCCACGGTCCGCAGCGCTTCGCGCAGGGACTGCTCGGCGGCGTGCGCCCCGGCCAGGGGATCGGTGAGGTTCGAGGGCCGGACGGCCGCGAGGACGCGTTCGACGGCGAGTTCGAGGACGTCGGCGGGAGCCGGGGCGATCATCTGTTCGGGCACCAGCCCGGTGCGGGACACCAGCTCGGTGTTCACGGGAGAATGCCACCTCCAACCGTTGCGCGGGTGACGGCTTGACGATACTCCGCGGTCGCGGAACCTGCGGTGACGAGCGTGTTTCCGGTCATCGACGGAGCACCCCCGCGATCCGGCGCACACGCGCGTCGGTGAACAACTCGACCACCCGGACCGGCAGGGGGATCCGCCAGTTCGGGTACTGGTCGACGGTGCCCGGGAGGTTCGGCTGACGGGTCTCGCCGAGCGCGTCCTGGGGCGATGTGAGCAGCAGCAGGGACGGTGCCTTCGCTAGGAGGGAGTGGAGCGCGGTAACCAGGTCATCGGCAGGGACACCTTCGGCCTTGAGCAGTTCTTCCAGTTGCGCGCGTTCGGTGGCGGCAGACCGGTATTCCCGCTCGACGTCCCCCGCAAACTGCCCCAGTTCGGCTCGCACCCGAACGTGTTCGGCTCGGAGGAAACCGGCGACCGTGGGCAGGTCGTGGGTGGAGATGCTCGCCATCGCCGACGTGGTCCAGGTGTGCGGCGGCTTGAGCGGGTGGCCGGGCTGCTTGTAGTCGCGCTGGAACCACAGGACAGCGGAGCTGAGCATGCCGTGGGCGTGGAGCTGCTCGGTCACCTTGGGCTCGACCGTGCCCAGGTCCTCCCCCACGACGACGGCGTTCGCCCGGTGCGCTTCGAGCGTGAGGACGGCGAGCATGGCTTCGGCGTCGTAACGCACGTAGGTGCCGCGCTTGGGCGGTTCGCCCGGCGGGATCCACCAGAGGCGCCACAACCCGGCGACGTGATCGATCCGGATGCCGTCGGCGTGCTTGAGCACACTGCGCAGGACGGCGCGGAACGGCGCGTAACCCTGCTCGGCGAGCCGGTCCGGCCGCCACGGCGGGAGGTTCCAGTCCTGACCGAGCTGGCTGAACGCGTCCGGCGGCGCCCCGACCCGGACGTCGGGCGCGAAGGCGTCCCGGACGGCCCACGTGTCCGCGCCGCCGGGGTGCACGCCTACCGGGAGGTCGTGGACGATGCCGACGGGCATGGTTTTGGCGGCCTCGCGGGCTTGGCCCAGTTGGGCTTCGCAGAGGTGCTGGAGCCAGGCGTGGAAGGCGACCCGGTCGGGGTCGGCTTGGGCTGTGGCGGGGTCGCGGTCCTGCTCGGGCCAGGTCCGCCAGTCCGGCCCGTGCTTCTCGGCCAACGCGCAGAACCGCGCGAAGTCGCGCAGCTCGGGATCGGTGGTGTTCGAGGGCCGGCCTCCGGCCCCCGTCTCCATTGTCCCACCGGGGTACGACAATCCGGCCGAAGCGCCCCTGGGGCTCATTGTCCCACTCCGGTACGACAGTCCGGCCGAAGCGTCCCCGGGGCTCATTGTCCCAGTCGGGTACGACAGTCCGGCCGAAGCGCCCCCGGGGCTCATTGTCCCAGGCTGGGCCGACAAGCGGGCTTCCCAGAGCAGTTCCAGGGCGGCCTTCTTCGCCGTCCACACCGCGTCGTAGTCGATCAGGTCGGTGTCGTTGTCCGGGCGCAGCGCGTCGACGCGGCGTCGGGTGTCGTCGTCGGCCTGTCGGTAGGCGTCCGTGTCGGCGATGCGCAGGTACAGCGGGTTGGCGAAGCGGCGGCTGGAGGGCGAGTACGGCGACCGTTCCACCGGGACGGTCGGGCTGACCGCCTGCACCGGGTTGACCAGCAGCACGCCCGCGCCCAGGTCCTCGGCGCTGCGGCGGGCGAGGGTGGCGAGGTCGGCGAAGTCGCCCATGCCCCACGAGTCGTCCGAGCGCATCGCGTACAGCTGGAGCATCCAGCCCCACGCCTTCGGCACGGGCGGCAGCGCACGCGGCGCGACGATGACCGTCCGGTCACCCAGGCGGTGGTAACCCAGAGGTGGGACCGCCGGGAGGGTGAGGGTGCCGCCGTCCTCCAGCGCGAGTGTGCCGGGCTCGTCGAGCCGGTCGCCGGCGCGCAGGACGAGCGTCCTGGGTTCGGGGCGGGGCGCGGTCAGCGCGGCGCGGACCGCCTCGGGCGTGGACGCGTCCACCCCGAGCTGGGCGAGCACCGCCACCACGACGTCGGGGTCGACGTCGGCCCGCTTCTGGTCCGCGTCCTCGTACCACGTCGCCACGCCGTGCGCGTCGGCCAGTGCCGCCAGCTGGTCGTCCACGTGGGACAGCTTCGTCTCAACCGGTGCGCGCCGGCCAGGCGGGGTGGGTCTGGTCACCCGATGGTTGCAGACGGTTCACCGGGGTTCACGCGTGCGGTCGACTCCCGGACGACCAGGTGCACCGACGGCGGCTTGGCGTCGTCGGCCTCGCCTCGCAGCCCGGCGAGCAGCTGCCCGACGGCGTGCTCGCCGCGTTCCCGCCACGCGCCCTCGACCGCGGTGATGCCGACCGCGCTGACCAGGTCGGGTCCGTCCAGGCTGACGATCGACACGTCGCCGGGCACGTCCCGCCCGTCGCGGCGCAGCCGCAGGAACACCCCCAGCGCCACCTGGCCGCTCCCGCACACCACGGCGGTCGGCAGGCGGTCGCCGTCCAGCAGCACGTCCACGACCTGCTCGCCGCCCGCGACCGTGGACGACGACCACAGCGTCCACTCCGGACGCACGCTCAACCCCTCGGCCACGAGCAATTCGTCATACGACTCGTCCACGTCCTCGGGCAGCACCAGCGCGACGTCCCGGTGCCCCAGCTCCAGCACGTGCCCGGCGGCCAGCCGCAGCGCCTCGCGCAGATCGTCATCACGCACCGCGACCAGCGGCAGGTCCAGCGACCCGATCGCGTCGACTTCGTCCTCCGTCAGCGTGACCGACAACGCCAGCACGCCGTCCACCCGACGCCCCAGCGGCGGCAGTTCCTCGAAGAACTTCTCCCGCGCCGCCGCGTCGCGCAGCACGTAGAGCAGGACGTCGTACCCGGCGGCCCGCAACGCGCCTTCCGCCCCGGCCAGCAGGTCGCCGCGCCCGACGTCGGCGGTCAACACGGCGACCGCGTACTTCCGCCCGCCCGCGAGGCTGGAGGCGTCCCGAGCGATCGCGTACCGCATCCGCTTGGCCACCTCGGTGACGTAGCGGCGGGTCGCCTCGGACACCCCCGGCTCGCCCCGCAACGCCCGCGACACCGTCGCCGCGGACACCCCGGCGGCCCGCGCGACGTCGGACATGCTGGTCAACTCACACCTCCCGGCCTGGCTACGAGCCTAGCGAGAACCGTACGGTGGGCTGCGGGCGAACACCGTGCGACACGTGATCGACACCCTGCGGGAGGACCAAGGCATGAAACCCGGCGACACCGCGCCCGACTTCACCCTGCCCGACCAGGACGGCACCCCGACGACCCTGAGCGACCTGCTCACCTCGGGCCCGGTCGTGCTGTTCTTCTACCCGGCCGCGATGACCGCGGGCTGCACCGCGGAGAGCTGCCACTTCCGCGACCTGGCGGCGGAGTTCACCGAGGTGGGCGCCCAGCGCGTGGGCATCAGCCGCGACAGCGTGGCCAAGCAGAAGCAATTCGCCGACCGCCACACCTTCGACTACCCACTGCTGTCGGACGAGAGCGGCGAGGTGGCCGAACAATTCGCCGTGAAGCGCCGCTTCGGCCCCCTCCCGGTCAAACGCCACACCTTCGTCATCGACACCGACCGCACGGTGCTGGACGTCATCAAGTCCGAATTCGCCATGAACACCCACGCCGACAAGGCCCTGGCCACCCTCCGCGCCCACGTGAAGGACTGAGGTCAGGGGCTCAGGCCGGCCAGGACGAAGTCGGCGATCTCGGTGGCCAGGCGTTCCGGTGACTTCGGGCCGTCCGGGCGGTACCAGGTTGGCAGTTGGTTCACCACGCCCAGTGCGATGAGCACTGCGGTGTCGGCCGGGACGCGGTTGGAGAAGGTGCCGTCCGCCTGGGCCTTTTCCACCACCGCGCGGAAGGTCTCGTGGTAGCGGCGGCGTTCGGCGCGGAAGGATGCCATGCGGTCGGCGCCCAGTTTGTGCATCTCGCGGACGAACACAGCGGTCTCGTCGACGCTCTCCGCTGTCGTCTCCACCAGGCTCACGACGATGCGCCGCACGGTCGTCGTGGCGTCCTCGCCTGCCGCGATGATCCGGTCCAGGTCGGCCATCTGGCGTTCGATCAGCGCCCGGTAGATCTCGTAGAGCAGGTCGTCCTTGGACCCGAAGTAGTGGTAGAGCGCGCCCTTGGTCACCGAGGCCGCCTCGACCACCTCCTGCACGGTGGTCGCGTCGAACCCCTTCGCGGCGAACAGGCGGACCGCCGCGTCGACGATCCGCTCGGGCGTCGTCCTGCGCGTCACCTCAGGCTCCCGGCGCCAGGGCGCGTACGAGCTCCAGCTGGTCCTCACCGGTGGGCAGCACGGCGATGATCGGCGTGTCCACGCCGTTGGCCGCGTACTTCGCGACCCGCGCCCGGCAGTGCTCGACGCTGCCGTGGACGACCAGGTCGTCGACCACCTCGTCGGGGATCACCTCGGCCGCCTTGCGCCGGTCGCCGGCCTGCCACGCCTCGTGCATGGGTCGCAGCAGCTCGCCGCGCCCGAGCCAGTCGTGGAAGGCCGCGTAGGCAGGGACGGTCAGGTAGGTGCTGATGAGCATCCGGCCCAGGCCGCGCGCGGCCTCGGTGTTCTCGGTCGGGCACACGAAGATGCGTGCCGCCAGTTCCTTGTCGCCGAGTTCGGCGCGCACCTTGGGCACGTCGTCCGCGCCGAGCCAGTTGGTGATGGCGCCGTCGGCCTCGCGGCCGGCGAGGCGCAGCATGTTCGGGCGCAGGGCGGCGAGCATGATCGGCACCCGCTGCTCCGGGACGCGCTCCAGCCGGAACCCGCGTACGGCGAACGTGTCGTACTGCTCGGTGACCTTCTCGCCCGCGAGCGCCGCCTTGAGGAAGCGCAGGGTGTCCCGCGTGCGCTTGAACGGCTCGGTGAAGTCGGCCGCGTTCCACCGCTGCACGATCGCCGGCGACGACGACCCGATGCCGAGCACGAACCGGTGGCCCGACACCTCGGCCAGGGTCGCCGCCGTCATGGCGAGCGTCGCGGGTCCCCGCGTGTACACGGGGGCGATCGCCGTGCCCAGCCGCAGGTCCGACCACTGCGCGGCCAGGGCGAGCGGGGTGAACGCGTCGGTGCCCGCGGTCTCGGCCGACCAGATGTCGGTGTAGCCGAGGTCGCCGAGTTCGGCCACGAGCTCCCGGTGGTCGAGCACGGGAACGCCGACCAGCGGCAGCGTGATTCCCCAACGGCCCACGATCGCCTCCGTCTCCATCGAGTGACGGGGCCCACCGTACCTCAGGTACCGACCAGTCGGTATGTCCTCAGGGGGTTCTCAGAGGGAGATACCGCGCTCGCGCAGCCAGCCGACGGGGTCGATCTTCTGCGAGCCGTTCAGCCACACCTCGAAGTGCAGGTGCGGGCCGGTGGACTGGCCGCGGTTGCCCATCGTCGCGATCTGCTGGCCGGCGGCGACCTGCTGGCCCTCGCTGACCAGGATCTCGTTGACGTGGCCGTAGATGGTGACCGTGCCGTCGCCGTGCTGGACCCGGACCCACAGGCCGAAGCCGCTGGCCGGACCGGCCTCGATGACCACGCCGTCCATCGCGGACAGGATGGGCGTGCCGATGGAGTTGGCGATGTCGACGCCGTAGTGGGTGGTGCCCCAACGGGCGCCGAAGCCGGAGGTGAACGAGCCTTCGGCGGGCTTGGCGACCTTGGGCCGGCGAGCGGCCTCCTCGGCGGCCTTCTGGGCGGCGACGCGAGCCGCCTCGGCCGCGGCGGCCTCCTGCTGGCGCTTCAACTCGGCCTGGCGGGCTGCATAGCCGGTGGAGGCGTGCTGGATGGCCTGAGCCACGTGCTGGCGGGCCATCAGACCCTCGGAGCGCATGAGCTTGGCGGTCTCGAGACCGGGCTGGATCTCGTGCCGCGTCTCGATGACCGGCGCCTCGGGAGCACCGGACACCGCAATCGCGGCGGCGAGGTCCGTGCTCGCGGCCAGCGGCGTGATCGTCCCGCCACCGCCCGCGGCACCGACACTGGCCAGGGCGCCGAGCGCCACGACGGCCGCGACCTTGCCGGTCGCCAACTTTCTGTCATCCTCCGCGCGGTGCGCACCACGCTTGCCGGTGGCGCTCGGGCGCGTGCTGAACACGCTGCGACCACGGGCCTTGGTATGCCGTGCCAAAGGTATGCCTTCCTTGCATCGGGGAGCCCGGTCGGGACGACTGGCGGGGGATCCAGTCGGCGAGGCTTTCGGGGAGCGACGCCGTGTCCCTTTGGTGACCGAACCGTGACATGCGGCGGGGAACGTAACCCGTGGTGATGAGCGAAGGCAACCCATCGGCCCGCGACTAGCGCTATTTGGTGAGATAACCCACTGATCGTCACTGTGGGTGATGAAGTACTCGAGTGTTCCGCATTGGGCCGTTATAAATGCCTGGTCAGCGGGGTGGGGCCGGCGTAACCGAGTGGCGCTCAGGGCACCGGTTGGGCAAGTTGCGGAGTCGAGTCAAGACCGGGCGAGCATGACGATGTTTGCGCAGGTCAGCTGCGGTATGCATGCGGGATTTGAGGGCAGTGCGGGACTGTATCGAGCAAGTTGTGTTTCGTTTGGCGTGACGTCGGGTACCGGAGCCCGCGCGGGAGGCGCGGGAGGCGCGGGAGGCGCGGGAGGCGCGGGAGGCGCGGCAGGCCCGGCAGGCGCGGCAGG
>NZ_JBBEGC010000081.1:0-18571 GCF_037401995.1 Saccharothrix sp. CCNWYY140 | reverse complement strand
CCCGGCAGGCCCGGCAGGCCCGGCAGGCCCGGCAGGCCCGGCAGGCCCGGCAGGCCCGGCAGGCCCGGCAGGCCCGGCAGGCCCGGAGCCGCCGAAGGCGCAGAGCCGCCGAGCCGCCGAAGGCGCCAGAGCCGCCGAGCCGCCGAAGGCGCGGAGGAGCCGGAGGCGCCGAAGGCGCGGAGGAGCCGGAGGGGCGGGGGTGGATATGGGTCAGCCGTGACGCCCTGTGGGGGTCACGGCTGACGGGTGGGCTGGGGAGGGTTACCGGAAGCGGGGGTCCACCGGGGGTAGGCCCGTGGGTGGCAGGCTCTCGTGGAGGGGCTTCATGGCGTTGAACCACGTCGGGGCCGCCACCGAACCGCCGAAGACGCCGGTCGTGCCGGGGGCGTTGCCGCACAGGCGGGGTGGGGTGGTGTTGCAGATGACCTGCGGGGTCACGCCGTCGGTGAAGGTCATCACCGCGCCCGCGTAGTGCGGGGTGGCGCCCATGAAGGCGACCGACCAGTGGTCTTCCGTGGTGCCGGTCTTGCCGATCATCGGACGGTTCCAGCCCGCGTTGCCGGCCGCGCCGGCCGCCGTGCCGCCGGGCTTGGTGTCGGCGCCCAGGCCGTTCGCGATGGCCGCCGCCAGTTCCGGGCTCACGGCCTGGTCGCACGGGGCTTCCTTCAGCGCCACCGGCTTGCCGTTGCGGTCGGTCACGCTCTCCACCGGGGTGGGCGGGCACCACGTGCCGGAGCTCATGATCGTCGCCGCCACGTTCGCCAGTTCCAGGATGCTGGTCGGGCCGACGCCCAGGGTGAACGAGCCGCGGTTCTCGCTCTTGACCGTCTCGCCCTGGGACGGCTCGCCCGGCTTCACGGGCTCGCCCTTCCACGTCACGCCGTTCATGGACTCGCGCAGGCCAAGGCGGGAGGCCATGTCGACCACGTTGGTCAGGCCGACCTGCTCCTCCAGGATCACGAAGCCCGTGTTCGGCGACTGCGCGAGCGCCTCGGTCAACGTCATCTTGTCCTTGTAGTCGGCCGCGTTCTTGACCGTGTACCCGCCGCGGTCGCCCTTGTAGATCCTGGACGTGTGCGTCTTCGGCACGTCGATCTGCTTGTCGAGGCGGGCGACGCCCTTCTCCAGCGCCGCCGCCGCCGTGAACACCTTGTAGGTCGAGCCCGTGCCGAACCTGGTCACCTCGGACGGCAGCGGGTAGGCGCTCTGGCCGGCCTCGGCGTTGTTGCCGAAGTCGCGGTTGGCCGCCAGCGCCCGCACGCGGTGCTTGTCGCCGCCCGGCTGCACGATCGCCATCGCGTTGGCGACGCCGTCCTGGTCCTTGGGCACCTGGTTCTCGGCCGCGTCCTTGGCCGCGCGGGTCGCGACCGGGTCCATCGTGGTGTGGATCGTGTAGCCGCCGCGCTTGAGCTCGTCCAGCGGCAGGCCGGCCTTCTCCAGGTAGTCGATCAGGTAGCTACAGAAGAAGCCGTACACCGGGCCGTCGCCGGCGCCCACGCAGCCGTTGGGCAGCAGCTTGAGGTCCGGCACCACGCCGATGCCCTCGGCCTTGTACTCCGCCGCCTTCTCCTCGGCCACCTTCGGGTCCGCGCCGAACGCCCCGTTCTCCCGCATCTTGTCGATCACGGTGTTGCGCCGCTTGATCGCCGGCTCGACGGCCGCGCCGGGGTTGAGCCTGCTGGGCTCGTTGACCAGGCCCGCGAGCATCGCCGCCTGCGGCACGGTCAGCTTGTCGGGCGTGGTGCCGAAGTAGGTCTTGGCCGCCGCGCCGACGCCGTAGGTGCCGTTGCCGAACGGGACGATGTTGAGGTACCCGGTGAGGATCTCGTCCTTGCTCATCTTCTGCTCGAGCTGCGTGGCGATGCGCGCCTCGCTGATCTTGCGGCCCAGCGTGGCCTCGGTGGCCTTCTCGTAGGCCTCCTTCTCCCCCTTGCCGACCACGAACGCCAGGTAGTTCTTGACGTACTGCTGGGTCAGCGTGGACGCGCCCTGCGACGCGCCGCCGTCCACGCCGGCCTTGGCCGCCGCACGCGCGATGCCCTGCCAGTCCACGCCCTTGTGCTCGAAGAACCGCTTGTCCTCGATCGCGATGATCGCGGCCTTCATCGTGTCGGCGATGCCCTCGGACGGCACCGGGATGCGGTACTGGTCGTACAGGTAGGCGATCGGCTGCTGGTTCATGTCGAGCACGGTGGTGACCAGCGGCAGCTCGGCCTTGGTCAACTCACCGGACGTCTGGTCCACCGTGTCCGCCGCGCGGTTGGACGCCAGGCCCAGCCCGCCCACGACCGGGAACAGCAGGGCGGCCACCAGGACCCCCGCCACGAGGCACAACCCCGCCAACTTGACCAGACCCGTCGCACGCGCGGCGAACACTGAACAACCCCTTCCGGATCCCCTCGAGAGAAAAGCCCCCTGGACATAAAGTCGCGCGGCGACCACTCCAGGTTGCTTGCGCACCCGAAATTACTCCTGCCCCTTTTGGGCGACGGCGAAACCCCCGGTGCCGCAGCGGCTGCCGTCCCCTTGGGTCAAGGATCGAACAGGTGTTCGAACAATGCAAGATCACGATCGGGTGATCATCAGGAGGAGCGGAGCCGGATCGTCGCACTCGCCCGCCGCACCTCCACGCCCGCGTGGTGTGGCAGGACGTCTTCGAGGAACCGGTACCCGCGCAGGTCCGATTCGCCCTCCGCGCGTCGGCTCACCGTGCGCCACCAGGTCGCGATGTCCACCCACCCCGGCGCCGACAGCGAGCCGCCGAAGTGCTGCACCGACAGCGCCGCGCACAGGTTCGCGAACCGCACCCGGTCGCACAGCGGCCACCCGGCCAGCGTCCCCAGCACGAACCCGGCCCCGAACACGTCCCCCGCCCCGGTCGAGTCCAGCGGCGCCACGTTGAGCCCCGGCACGTCCACCACCTCGCCGGTCGAGGAGTCCACGGCCACCGCTCCCCCGCCACCGCGTGTGACCACAACCACAGGCACATAAGAGGACAACGCCCGTGCCGCGTCCACCGCCGAATCGGTCCGCGTGTACCGCATCGCCTCCACGTCATTGGGCAGGAACACGTCGTACCCGTCCAGCCGCCGCAGCAGCTCAGGCGCCCACACCTCGGTCCGGTCCCACCCGATGTCGGCGAACAACAACGCGCCCGCGGCCTTCGCCGCACGCACCCACTGCTCCTCTTCGGGCTGGATGTGCACGAAGCACGCACGGGTGCTCGGCGGCGGGTTGAGCATCTCGTCGGCGGACACGGGCGGCCGGTGCCCGTGGGTGACCATCGACCGGTCGCGGTCCATCGCCATCGACACGGTCACGGGTGTGTGCCACCCGTAGAACCGCCGGCAGTACATGAGGTCCACGCCCTCCTGCTCCGCCAGCACCTCCCAGCAGAAGTCGCCGTAGGCGTCCTCGCCGAACGCGGCGGACAGCGCCGTCCGCAACTGGAGGCGGGAGAGCGCGACGGCGAGGTTGGCGATGCCGCCCGGGCACGAGCCCAGGCCCTCGGCCCACACCTCGGTGCCCGGCGCGGGCGGCCGGGGCAGGCCGGTGAAGATGATGTCCAGGAACACCGTGCCGGACAACAGCACGTCGAACACGGGCTCGTCGGCGGTCGTCATCCTCCAACGATGCCAGGCTCCGCCCACCACGGCTGCCACAGCGCCGCGGAGTGGCGAAGCGTCAGCCGTTCACCGCCGCGAACATCTCGCGCATCCGCGCCAACGCCCGGTGTTGCGCCACGCGCACCGCGCCCGGCGTGGAACCCACGGCCACCGCGGTCTCCTCGGCGGACAGGCCCACCGCGACCCGCAGCACCAGGATCTCGCGCTGCCGCTCGGGCAGCCGCCGCAGCAGCTGGGTGACGGCCTCGATCATCTCGCCGTTCATGGCCCGCTGCTCCGGCCCGTCCTCCAGCGCGGGCGTGTCGGGCAGTTCGGGCACGACTTCGGAGCGGCTGCGCACGGCCCGTCTTCGCGCGTCGGCCACCTTGTGCGCGGCGATGCCGTACACGAACGCCAGGAACGACCCGGGCTCGTACTTGTACTTGGCCAGCGCCGAGACGACGGCCAGGCAGACCTCCTGCGCGATGTCCTCGGCGGAGACCAGCGTGCGCTCGCGCGTGCCCACGCGGGCGCGGCAGTAGCGCAGGACGAGCGGCTGCACGCGGGCGAGGAGGTGCTCCACCGCGCGCGGCTCACCCGCCAGGGCGGCGTCGACCAGGTCGGCCAGCTCCACCTCGGCGGTCCACCTGGTGGGCGCCCCGCCGGCCAGCAGCCTGACCTCGGGGCGGCCGGGCGCCGCGGGGCCGACCTCGATGTCGACGTCGGCTCGCACGGATGCGTGCTGCACCATCCGGCGACCTCCTCACGCTCGTCTTCCCTCCCGGCTCATCCCGGCTCATTGATGAGGAGGACGCTGAGCGGCCCCTGATACGGGATTCGCCAAAGCTGACCACGAACGTGGTCCACGTGGTGGGAACACAACCCGAGCGAGGGAGGGAATGAGCCGTTCGGCCCAATGCGCCGGCGCGCTACTTCACGAAGCCGAACTGCTTGACACCCAAGTAGCCGACCCGGAACCCCGCTTCGGAGTAAGCCAGGTAGAACTCCCACATCCGCCGGAAGGTGTCGTCGAAGCCGAGCCCGGCCACCTCGTCCCACCGCTCCAGGAACCGCTCGCGCCACCGCCGCAGGGTCTCGGCGTAGTCCTGGCCGAACTCCCGGGTGGCCTCGATGCGCAGCCGCGTGTGGTCGCGGACGGTCTCCTCGATCGCCCGCACGGACGGGATGAGCCCGCCGGGGAAGATGTACTTGTGGATCCACGTGTAGCTGGCGGCGCTGGCCAGCATCCGGTCGTGCGGCATGGTGATGGCCTGGAGCCCGAACCGCCCGCCGGGCGCGAGTGACCGGTCGATCATGGAGAAGTAGGTCGGCCAGTACTCCCCGCCGACCGCCTCGATCATCTCCACGCTGACCACGGCGTCGTACCGGCCGGTCTCCTCGCGGTAGTCGCGCAGGTGCACGGTGATCTTGTCGCCCACGCCGGCCGCCTCCGCGCGTTGCTCGGCCAGCGCCTTCTGCTCGGCGGACAGGGTCAGGGAGGTGACCGTGGCGCCGCGCTGGGCGGCCCGGATGGCCAACGCGCCCCAGCCGGTGCCGATCTCGAGCACGGTCGAGCCGGACCGGACGCCCGCGTAGTCCAGCACGCCGTCGATCTTGCGCAGCTGGGCCTGCTCCAGCGGCTGGTCGGGGTGCTCGAACCAGGCCGACGAGTAGGTCATGGTCTCGTCGAGGAACACCCGGAACAGGTCGTTGGACAGGTCGTAGTGGCGGTGGATGTTCTGCCGGGACCCGGCCACGTCGTTGCTGTCCGACGCGGGGTGGCGGCGCTCGACCCAGCGGCGCAGCAGTTGCAGCCGGGGCGGGATGAGGGTGGTCAGGCGGGCGGCGAAGGCGGTGAGCAGGTCGGCCAGGCGGTGCGAGGTCCAGTCGCCGACCATGTAGGCCTCGCCGAAGCCGATCTTGGCGTCCACGCCCAGGCGGTGGAAGAACGCCTCCGGCCGGTGCAGGCGCATGACCGGCGCGTCGGTGCCGCCCGCGCCCAGCCGCGCGCCGCCGGGCAGCACGACCCGCACGGGCAGGCCGCGCACGGCGTTGCGGAACAGGGCCTCGGCGACGCGCGCCCGCCACGGCGAGTGCGGCGGGGTGTGCAGACCGGGCCAGACGCCCTGGTTGGGGCGGGGTACGTCGATGGTGCTCATCGGCCACTCCTCGGGACGATCGGCACGCGTCGCGCCCACAACGCGATGCCGTGACGGCGGATCAACCCGGACACCCGGTAGGTCATCAGCGGTCGGCGGACCAGCAGCCGGAGCAGTTCCCGCGGCGTCGCGGGCCGCCTGCGCCCTTTCATGGTGGCACTGAACGGGGTTCGGCCGCCTTGGCGCAAGGCGATGGTCACCGACAGTTCGTCATCCGGTTCGGGCACGCGCATCACGTACTCCCCCGACAGCTCCAGGAACGGCGACACGTAGAAGTCTTTCGCCACCCGTGCGCGTCCGGCATCGTCCGGGCGCAGCAAGTACTCGTGCCGTTGTCCGTAGGTGTTGTGCACCTCTGCGATGACGCACTCAAGGGCGCCCGACGCGTTGTGGCACCAGTAGAGGGACAACGGGTTGAACACATGCCCCAACAGCCGCGCGTTGGCGAGCATGAACACGCGTCCCCCACCAAGGTCCACGCCGTGTGTAGCAAGCCAGGCGTCCACGTTGTTCCTTATAGACCGATCTGGTGAACCCAGGTGATCATGCGCGTGGAACCGCGCGAATGGCCGCAGCCAGAAGGGCAGTACTGGCAACGCGTCCAGGTCGACCAGCCACATGTAGCCGCTATGGGTGAACGAGCGGTTCAAGCGTTCCCGCCGCACGTGGCCGATTTCGACCTCGTACAGGTTCACCAAGCCGCCCCGAAGACGCCCGCCGCCCGCACGCCCGAAGCGCAGCCGTCCTCGTGGAAGCCCCACCCGTGGTACGCGCCGGCGTAGGTGGTGACCGCGGTGTCCAGCGACGGCAGATGCCGTTGGGCGGCAAGGGATTCCGGCGTGTAGACGGGGTGCTCGTACACCATCCGGGCGATCACCGAGTCCCGGTCGACCAGGTCGGTCGCGTTCAGCGTCACCACGTAGTCGAGGGGTTCGGCCAGCCGCATGAGCCGGTTCATGTGGTAGCTGACCAGGACCGGTCCTCCGCGCTCGTGGCAGGCGGGTTTGCGCACGTTCCAGGACGCCTTCGCGCCGGCCGCCGCGGGCAGCACGCCCGCGTCGTGGTGCAGCCAGGTCTCGTTGCGGGAGTAGCGGAACGCGCCGAGCACCGCGCGCTCGTCGTCGGTCGGGTCGGCGAGCAGCGCCAGGGCCTGGTCGGGGTGGGTGGCGATGACGACCTTGTCCGCGCGGTGCCGCTGGTCGGCGTCGTCGCGCAGCTCCACGCCGTCGGCCACCCGCCGCAGCGACCGGATCGGCGTGGACACGTGCACGGCGGTCAGGTCCTTCACGACCCGCTCGACGTACGCGCGCGACCCGCCGACGACGGTCTTCCAGTTCGGCGAGCCGCCCACGGACAGCATCCCGTGGTTGGCCAGGAACTCGAACAGGTACCGCGCCGGGTACCTCCGGCTCACCTCCGGGCCGGCCGACCACACCGCCGACACCAGCGGCAGGACGAAGTGGTCCACGAAGTAGCTGGAGTAGCCGCCGATCGCCAGGAACGCGCCGAGCGTGGTGTCGTGGTCGTCGCCGAGGGCCAGCAAGCGCTTGGCGTGCCGGTGGAACCGGGCCACCTCGGCGAGCATCCGCAGGTAGGCGGGCCGGGCGAGGTTGGCCGGTTGCGCGAACAGCCCGGCGAGCTTGCGGGCGCCGGCGTACTCCAGGCCGCAGCCGTCGCAGCGCACGCTCATCGACATCTCGGCGTCCTGAGTGGACACGCCCAGCTCGCGGAACAGGCGCAGCAGGTTGGGGTAGGTGCGTTCGTTGTGGACGATGAACCCGCTGTCCACGTGGGTGGTGCCCCCGTCGTCGGTGGGCAGTTCGTGGGTGTGCGCGTGACCGCCGAGCCGGTCGTCCTGTTCGAACAGCACGACGTCGTAGCGCCGCCGCAGCAGGTAGGCGGCGGTCAGCCCGGCCACCCCGCTGCCGACGACCGCCACGCGCGGCCGTTCACCGGTTTCCACCACGTGTACCTCCCAAGGGGACGTCGAGACCCTGCGGCGTGCACATGGCGTTCGCGATGTGGGGAGCGATCGGTTCGACCTTGAGTTCGCCGTGGACGAAGTCCTTGACCAAGCGGGTCCAGTCGGCTGCGCGGCGCAGCATGGCGTGGCCGTCGCCGTGCACGGCGAAGCGCGCGACTCGGGTGACGCTTCGGGCGCGCACGGCGTACTTAAGAGACTGCGCGGGGTCCGTGTAGCGCTCACGGTCACCGTGGGCGATCAGGAGAGAGCGTCCGGCGAGTTTCTCGACGGGTTCGCCGGGCTCGATCCAAGGCGCAAGTGCGCACACCGCGACCACATGGGGGTCGTCGGCGACGCGTAGTGCGGTTCGGCCGCCCATAGAGTGGCCGACGAGTGCCGTGGGGACATCGGGCATTTGGGACAGCGCCCACCGCGCGTCCTCCACGGGGTGCAGGTGCGGCGCGTTCCAGCCTTGGTAGCGGTAGCGCAGCACGTAGACCGCGACACCGTCGTGCCGCAGCGCCTTGGCGAAGGGCAGCATCCGCAAGTACGTAAGGCGGCGGCGGTGCACCCGGCCGTAGCCGTTGGCCCGGCCTCCGTGCAACACGAGTACTGCCGCGCGGACGGGTCCGACGGGCGCGAGGACGTCGAGGGCGGGACGCACGGTTGAATGTTCGATCGAGAGGCACGACCGGATCACGGATGGGACCTGGATCACAGTGACCGAGCACCTGGTGGTGGAGACGGGCGAGGGCGCGTTCGACGCGATCGCCGCCGGACCGGCGGACGGGCGGCCGGTGCTGTTCCTGCACGGCTTCCCCCAGGCGGCGGTGGCCTGGGAGCACCCGGTGAACGTGCTGGGCCGCGAGGGGTACCGGGCGGTGGCGTTCGACCAGCGCGGCTACTCCCCCGGCGTGCGGCCCGAGCGCCCCGCCGAGTACGGCGTGGACTCGCTGGTCGGTGACGTGCTGGCGGTCGCGGACAGCTTCGGCTGGAGCCGGTTCGACCTGGTCGGGCACGACTGGGGCGGCGCGGTGGCGTGGTGGACCGCCTACGAGCACCCGGAACGGCTGCGGACGCTGACCGTGGTCTCGACGCCGCACCCGCGTGCGCTGGCCGAGGCGATGAAGACCGACGAGGACCAGCACATGCGCTCGGCGTACATGACCGAGTGGCGGTCCTCGACCACCGAGAAGCGGATGCTGGCCGACAACGCCGAGGCGTTGCGGCGGATGTTCGAGTGGAAGGTGCCGCCCTCCCGGGTGGACGAGTACGTGCAGCGGCTGTCCGAGCCGGGCGCGCTGACCGCGGCGCTGAACTGGTACCGCGCGGGACGCCCCGGCGGGCGCATCGAGCACGTCACGGTGCCGACGATGTACGTGTGGAGCACGGACGACGTGGCGTTCGGCTCGACGGCCGCGCTGGACACCGGCAAGTGGGTCAGCGGACCGTACCGGTTCGAGATGCTGGAGGACGTGTCGCACTGGGTGCCCGAGCAGGTGCCGGAGGTGCTGACGTCCCTGCTGCTCGAGCACCTTTCGTGATTTTTCGTGATCGTTTGAACCGCGCCTCCGGCGTGGCACGTGTTCCCGCGTATGACGGAGTTGACCTACTCGGAGCGCAGGGTCGCGACCCTCGCCGCGTGTGGCCACAGCAACCGCGCCATCGCCATGCGCCTGCACATCACCGTGAGCACGGTGGAACAGCACCTGACGAGGGTGTACCGCAAGCTGGCCGTCTCCAGCCGGGCCGAGTTGAAGGGGCACCAGGCCCTAGTGTGACCCCATGCGGGTCGCGGGGTTGCTGCTGGCCGCGGGCGCCGGGCGCAGGTTCGGCCGGCCCAAGGCCCTGGTGTCGCACGGCGGTGCGCTGTGGGTCGACTCGACCCTGGCCGTGCTGCGCGACGCCGGGTGCGCGCCCCTGGTCGTGGTGCTCGGCGCGCGCGCCGGCGAGGTGCGGGCGCGGGCCGGGCTCGACGGCGCCGTCGTCGTGGTGAACGGTGAGTGGGCGTCGGGCATGGGGTCGTCGCTGCGGGCTGGGCTGGCGGCGCTGGACGCCTCGGCGGACGCCGTGGTCGTGCTGCCGGTGGACACCCCGGGCGTGACGGTGGCGGCGGTGCGGCGGTTCGTCGACCTGGCGGCGCCGGCGGCCTTGGCGCGCGCGGTGTACGACGGCGCGCCGGGCCACCCGGTGCTGCTCGGGCGGGACCACTGGGCCGGGGTGTCGGCGTCGGCGGGCGGCGACGCGGGCGCGCGGGACTACCTGCGTGAACAGCGGGCGGTGTCGGTGCCGTGCGACGACGTGGCCGACGGCCGGGACGTGGACCGGCCCGAGGACCTGCCGTAAAGCGGCCTCGTCGGCTCGTTCCCTGTGCCAGTCTCGGGATCATGAGGGGTGGAGTGCTGCTGGTCGTGGCGGCGTTGTTGGTGGCGGGGTGCGCGAAGAAAGTCGACGTGGCGTCGGACGGCGGGGCGAGTGTGACCGTGCCGCCGCCGCTGGAGACCGCGACGCCCACCGGTCCGACGTTCGTGCCGCCGAACGGCACGTGCACGGTCCGGGTCGAGGCGCCCCCGCCGGCGCCCGAGACCACGCCGCCGCCGTCGACGACGGCCCGGCGCGAGCCTCCCGGCGACATGCCGCCCAACCACGCGGACAACCGCTCGTGGCGGGTGCGCAAGCCGTTGTCACCCGCGAACCACGCCCGCGGGATGGCCATCCTGGACCGCATCCGGCCGGGCATCACGGGCCTGTGCGACACGGGGAACTTCTCCCCCGACTCGGCCCGGACGGTGCTCGCGGCGGCCGGTGCGCCCAAGGCCTGGGTGAGCGGCCTCAAGGTCGGCTACGGGCAGGTCCCGCCGCCGGGCGTGTACTTCTACGAGGTGTCGGAGGACCCGACCCTGGGCACGGTGTGCGTGCTGGGTGACCTGCGGCCGGGTGAGCCGGGGCAGCCCGGACGGGTGGCGTTCACGGTGAGCGGCCCGATCCGCGACGGCGGCTGCGACGAGCCGTTGTCGCACTAGGGTCAGCTCTCCCGGCGGTTGCCCTCGGCGTCGCAGGGCAGCGCGTTCTCGCCGTAGGCCTCGACGAAGTCCTCGGAGATGTCGGCCTCCGTGTGGGTCATGGCCTCGGGCGAGATGCCGATCGCTCCGCCGAAGGGCCGGTCCACGTCCCGGATCAGCAGCAGTGACAGGGTGACCAGGGCGGTGAGCACGACCAACCCGACCACCTCGGCGCCCTTGCCGCGGGCCGGCAGGTTGAAGGCGAAGGCGACGACCATGACGGCCAAGCTCAGGACCATGAACCAGTACAGGACGGCCGGGATCGCCGGGGTGGACTGCGCGATCCGCTGGCTGCGGGCGTCGGAACGGTCCCGGTCGGCCTGGACGAGGGTCTCGAACACACCGTTGTCCGCGCCGATCTCCTTGAAGACGGCGCGGAACTGCGTGCTCCACGTACCGGGTTGGGAGGAGGCGCCACCGCCGTTCTCCAGAGCCGGCCATTCGTGCGCGAGCACTGCCCGCGCGTAGCAGACGGTGGCGCCCTGGAGGGTGCGGGCGGCGGGTTCGGGCGCGAACTCGGCCACCTCGAAGAAGTTGTCCACGACGTTGGCCTCGACCCGGACCGCCTCCTCCGCCGAGGAGTACGACTCGGCCGCCACGACCAGCACGAACGCCAGCAGGAGCACGGCCAGCGTCTCCATCGGGCTGGCCAGGTCCCGGATGGTGAGCGCCTCGCCGGTGTCCAGCCGCCGTCGTTTCTTGAGCAGCCAGTTCACGACCAGTCCGCCCACCAGGGCGACGACCGCGACGACGACCGTGGTGACCACCGCGACTCCCCTCGTCCGGCTTCCAGTGGCCTACGAACCGACGGCCACCGCAATCGGGCGGGGGAAGTGCACGCTTTCAGGTCATGCGCGTTTGAGGGCGCGTGCGCCGAACACCACGCTCAGCAACAGCACCGGCAGGACGCCCAGCGCCCAGCTCTGCGAGGTCGCGTGGGAGAGCAGGCCGATCAGCGGCGGGCCGAGCAGGAAGCCCGCCCAGCCGGCCGTGGCGACGCCGGCGATGGCTTGGGCCGCGTGCGCGTCGGACTGGGCCGCCGCCGAGCTGAAGGCGACCGGCACGATGCACGCCAGGCCCAGGCCGAACAGGCCCAACCCGACCAGCGCGAGCCAGAACTGGCCGACCACCAGGGCGGTGCCCATGCCGACCGCGCCGACCGCGGCGAGGACCGACACCACGCGGGCCGGGCCGAAGCGCAGGACCCACCGGTCGCCCATGACCCGGCCGACGAACATCAGCATCGCGAACACCGCGTAGCCCCAGCCCGCGGTCTCCTCGGCCACGCCCACGGTCTCCTTCAGGTACAGCGCCGCCCAGTCGCCCACCGCGCCCTCGCACAGCAGGCCCGCGAACATGATCGCGCCGAGCACCAGCACCCGCTTGTCCCGCCACGGCAGGCCCAGCCTGTGCTCGTCCACGGCGTGGTCGTCGCCGAGCATCGCCCGGGTCAGCGGCCACGCGACCAGGGCGACCACGACCGTGGCGCCGACCATCTGGCCGGTCAGGTCGACGCCGAGGCCGAGTGCAACCGCTCCCAGGCCGACGCCGACGAAACCGCCGAAGCTCCACCAGGCGTGGAAGCTGGACAGGATCGGGCGGCCGTAGTCGTTCTCGACGGCGATGCCCTGGGAGTTCATCGAGACGTCCAGCGCGCCCTGCGCCGCGCCCCACAGCGCGAGCGCCACGAACAGCGCCCACGCGCTCCACGCCAGGCCGAGCAGGGGCGAGGTCAGGCCGTAGCCGAGGAAGGTCAGCAGCACGACCCGCCGGCTGCCCCACTTCGCGACGGCGTTGCCGACCAGCAGCATCGCGACCACGGACCCGACGGGCGCGCCGAGCAGCGTGAGGCCGAGGGTGCCGTCGTTGAGGCCCAGGTTCTCCTTGACCGACGGGATGTGCGGGGTCCACGCGGCGAAGATGGCGGCGTGCAGGGCGAACACGATCGCCGTGGCGACCCTGGCCCGGCGGGGCGCGGCGAGTGCGGTGCCAGGGGTGTCAGACAAGGCGGACCTCCACGCCGGTCTCGCGCAGGCGCTCGACCTCGTCGGACGGGGCGTCCCGGTCGGTGACCAGGACGTCGATCTCGTCGGCCGCGCACACCCGGCCGAACGCGGTGCGCCCGAACTTCGAGCTGTCCACGGCGGCGACGATGCGCGCGGAGGCGTCCACGGCGGCCTTCTTCACCGCGCCCTCGGCGAGGTCGTGCGCGGACACGCCGTCGCGCGCGCTGAGCCCGCAGCTGCCGAGCACCATCGTGTCGAACCGCATGACCTTGAACGCGTACTCGGTGAGCGGGCCGACGAAGGCCAGCTCGCCGGGGCGGATGTCGCCGCCGGGCAGCACCATGCGCACGTTCTCCGCGCCGCGCAGCGCGTCGGCGGCGTGCAGGGACAGCGGGAGCACGGTCAGCCGCCGGTCGGTGAGCCGGCGGGCGACCTCCAGGGTGGTGCTGCCTCCGTCGAGCACGACGGTCTCGCCGTCGTCGAGCAGGTCCGCGACCGCCTCGCCGATGCGCCGCTTGGCCTCCAGGCGCTGCCGCGACCGCGCCGCGTACGGGGTCTCCTCGCCGGTCAGCATGCTGACCGCGGCGCCGCGTACCCGGCGCAGCAGCCCGTCGCGTTCGAGCACGTCCAGGTCGCGGCGCACGGTCATCTCCGACGCGCCGACCAGCTCGGCGAGCGCGCCGACGGCGACCCGTTCGCCGCCGCGCAGCCGCTGGAGGATCAGCTCGTGCCGCATCGCAACATCCATGCTGTTCATCTGAACACGGGATGTGTTCGAACGTCAAACCCCTCCTGGCGGCCGGTCCGCGGATCGGGTAGGACTGGCGATCACTTGGTTCAGACCACTGGAGGGACCGCATGACCGAGACCGTGCCCGGCTCCGACTACGGCGATGTCGTGCGCAACCACCTGACCAGGGTGGAACAGGCCAACGCGGCGGCGCTGGACGACGTCGCGGAGCTGGTCCTGGCCACCGTCCGCGCCGACGGCACGATCCTCGCCGCGGGCGCGGGCCACTCCCTGGCCGCGGTCGCCGAGACCTTCTACCGGGCGGGCGGCCTGGCGTGCGTGCGCCCGGTCTACCACCCCGAGCTGCTGCCCATGCACGGCGCGATCAGCAGCACCGCCGCCGAGCGCCGGTCCGGCCTGGCCGCCCAGGTGCTGCGGGAGACCGGCCTGGCCGCGCACGACGTGCTGTTCGTGTTTTCCACCTCCGGCGTCAACCCGTACCCGGTGGAACTGGCCGTGCACGCCGCCGACTCCGGCGTGCCGGTGGTGGCGGTGACGTCGCTGGCCGCCAGCGCCGCCGCACCGCGCCGCGCGGGCACGACTCTGGCCGAGAACGCGACCGTCGTCCTGGACAACCTGGTGCCGCCCGGCGACGCCACCTACCCGGCCGACAACCCGGTGATCGCGGCCGTGTCGACGGTGGCGACGGCGTTCCTGTGGAACCTGCTGCTGGTGCGGCTGCTGGACAAGGCCGCCGAAGCCGGCGTGCAACTGCCGTTGTGGCGCAGCGCGAACGTCGAAGGCGGCGACGCGGCCAACTCGGAGCTGTTGCGCAAGTACCAATCCCGGATCCCGCAGCTGGGATAAGCACAAATACTCACGATTCCTCCACACACCGGGGATAGCCTCCGGAGTCGTAGAGGGGGGAACGTGAACAAGAAGACCAAACGCTGGGTGCTGGCCGGGGGCGGGTTGACGGCGGTCGCGGTGATCGTGACCGGGGCGATCGTGCTGACCTCGGGGGCGAGTCCGACCGCCAAACCTCCGGTGCCCACGGTGAGACCGCTGCCCGGACCGGCCGCGCAGGAGTTCATCACGTGGATGATGGCCGGTGACGCGGCCCGCGCGGCGGCGGTCACCGACGCGGCGGGCGCAGCCGAACCGGTGCTGTTGAAGACTTTCCAGGGCATGGCGGGAGTGGCGTTCCACGGCCGGTTGGGCACCGCCCCGCCACCGCCCGAGTCGGTGTCGACCACCACGATCGACCTCGACGTGACGTGGTCGCTGCCGGACCAGACCTCGGTCAAGTACCCGACCAAGGTCGAGGTGCGGCTGACCGACGGCAAGTGGCGCGTGCACTGGGCGCCGACGCTGCTGCACCCGCAGCTCGCCGAGGGCCAGACCCTGGCCTACCTGGCGACCTCCGGCGACGGCGCGCTGCTCGACCGGACCGGCGCGCCCGTGGCGGCGGACCTGGCCCCGCAGGTGGTGCAGTCGGTGCGCAAGGAGGTCGGCAGCCTCACCGGGACGCCCGGCTGGCAGGTCGCCGTCGTCGACCCCGCCGGCGTGCCGGTCACCGTGGTCCAGGAGAAGAAGGCCCAGACCAAGCAGACGTTGACCGTGACGCTGGACCCCGCGGTGCAGCGCGCGGCGCAGGCGGCGGTGGACCGGGTGCCGCAGGGCGCGGTCATCGTGGCGATGGAGCCGTCCTCCGGCGAGATCCTGGCCGTGGCGCAGAACACCGTCGCGAGCGCGGACGGCCTGGTCGCGACGCAGGGCTGGTACGAGCCGGGCTCGACGTTCAAGATCGTCACCGCGGCGGCGGCGATCACGGCGGGCACCGCGTCCGTCGACACCGTGGTCGAGTGCCCAGGCAAGAAGACCATCGGCACGCGGCAGATCGTCAACGACGGCCAGTTCGAACTGGGGTCGGTGCCGCTGCGGCAGGCTTTCGCGGCGTCGTGCAACACCAGCTTCAGCCAGCTGGCCGCAGATCTGCCCGCCGACGCCCTGCCGCGCGCGGCGTCGCTGTTCGGGCTGGACGCGGACTTCACGATCGCCGGGATCACCACGAACACGGGCAAGGTGCCGCCGGCCGGCACGGTGCCCGAGCGGGTGGAGGCCGGCATCGGGCAGGGCAAGGTGCTGACCACGCCGTTCGGCATGGCCTTGGTCGCGGCGACCGTGGCGCGCGGGAGCGTGCCGACGCCGCAGCTGATCCGCGAGATCCCCACGACCGGCGGCACGGGACGCGCGTTGCCGGGCAACGTCGCTTCGGCGCTGCGGACCATGATGCGGGGTGTCGTGACCGGTGGGACGGCGACGGAGCTGGCCGGGCTGGGCGACGTGCGCGGCAAGACCGGCACGGCCCAGCACGGCGACGGGTCGCGCTCACACGGCTGGTTCATCGGCTACCGCGGTGACCTGGCGTTCGCGGTGACGGTCATCAACGGCGACACCTCGAAGGTCGCGGTCGGGGCCGCCGCGACCTTCCTCGGTGCGCTGTAAGTTTGTGGCGGGTTTCAGACTGGGGCGGGCGTTTCGTCGAACTGTGTGCGGTAGAGCTCGGCGTAGCGCCCGTCCGCCTGGATGAGCTCGGCGTGCGTGCCGCGTTCGACGACCCGCCCGGCCTCCACGACCAGGATCTGGTCGGCGGAGCGGATCGTGGACAGCCGGTGGGCGATGACCAGCGCGGTCCGGCCGCGCAGCGCCTCGCCCAGCGCGGCCTGCACCGCCGCCTCGGACTCGGAGTCCAGGTGGGCGGTGGCCTCGTCCAGGATGACCACGCGCGGGCGGGCCAGCAGCAGCCGGGCGATGGTCAGCCGCTGGCGTTCCCCGCCGGAGAGCCGGTAGCCGCGCTCGCCCACGACCGTGTCCAGGCCGTCGGGCAGGGACTCGACGAGGGGCTTGAGGCGGGCGCGGTCGAGGGCGTCCCACAGCTCGTCGTCGGTCGCGTCGGGGCGCGGGTAGGACAGGTTCGCGCGGATGGTGTCGTGGAACAGGTGCCCGTCCTGGGTGACCACGCCGACCGTCCGGCGCAGGTCGTCGAAGGCGAGGTCACGAACGTCCACATCGGACAGTCGGACCGCGCCGGCGTCGACGTCGTAGAGCCGGGGCACCAGCGAGGCGATCGTGGACTTGCCCGCGCCCGACGACCCGACCAAAGCCACGAGCTGTCCGGGTTCGGCTCGGAAAGTGATGCCGTGCAACACTTCCTCGCCACCACGAGTGTCCAAAGTGGCCACTGACTCGAGTGAGGCGAGCGAGACCTTGTCCGCCGCCGGGTAGGCGAACCGGACGTCCTCAAACTCGACCGACACCGGCCCTTGGGGCATCTCGCTCGGCTTCGGCTTTTCTTCGATCATCGGCTTGAGGTCGAGCACCTCGAAGACGCGCTCGAAGCTGACCAGCGCCGTCATGATGTCCACGCGGGCGTTGGCGAGGGCGGTCAGGGGTGTGTAGAGGCGGGTCAGCAGGAGGGCGAGCGAGACGACCGTGCCGGCGGCGAGGTCGCCGGTGAGGGCGAGGTAGCCGCCGAGGCCGTAGACGAGGGCTTGGGCGAGCGCGGAGACCAGCGTCAGGCCGGTCATGAACCAGCGGGTGGCCATCGCGGTCTTGACGCCGATGTCCCGGACCCGAGCCGCCCGGTCCCCGAACTCGGTGACCTCGGCGTCGGGCCGGCCGAACAGCTTGACCAGCGTGGCGCCGGGTGCCGAGAACCGCTCGGTCATCTGGGTGGTCATGCCGGCGTTGAGCGTCGAGGCCTCGCGCTGGAGGTCGGCCATCCGACTGCCCATGCGGCGCGCGGGGAGCACGAAGACGGGCAGCAGGAGGAGGGCGAGAGCTGTGACCTGCCACGAAAGGGTGAACATCACGCCGAGGGACAACCCGAGCTGGATGACGTTGGTGACGACCCCCGACAGCGTCGAGGTGAAGGCCCGCTGCGCGCCGATCACGTCGTTGTTCAGCCGGCTGACCAGCGCCCCGGTCCGCGTGCGCGTGAAGAACGCAATCGGCATCCGCTGCACGTGCTCGAACACAGCCCGCCGCAGGTCGTAGATCAACCCTTCCCCGATCCGCGCCGACTGCCACCGCTCAACCAGCCCAAGCGCGGCATCCACAACGGCGATCCCGGCAATGGCCACAGCAAGCCACACCACAACACTCACACCACGCCCACCGACAATCGCGTCAACCACCCGCCCGGCAAGCACAGGCGTACTCACCGCGAGGACCGCGGAGACAACGGTCAACAGCAGGAAGAGGATCAACTTGGCCCGATGGGGCCGAGCAAACCCCACAACCCGCCGAAACGTCCCCTTCCGCACCCCCTTGGGCGCCTTGGACGCCGCCATCGCACTACGCATCAAGCCCCAAGTCCCATCCACAACAGCCAAAACACCCCCACCCACCCCAACCTTCCCCCGTCCGCTCCCAGCGGACGCCCCCCACGAAACCCACCCACCCCAACCGCCCCCCACCCCAACCGAGCAACCACCCCGCACCACCACCTGCCGCCCACTCCCCTTAGCGCCGTCCCCCGCCAGCGCTGCCCCCGCCAGCAGCGCCGCCCTCGGCCAGCCGGCGGCAGCGCGGCTGGCCAGCCGGTAGCGCGGGAGGCCAGCCGGTCGCGCGAGAGGCCGGTCGCGCGAGAGGCCGGTAGGCGGTGGTACGGGCGTCGGCCGACTGCCAGCGGCACGGTCGACCGGCAGCGGCAGCACGGGCGGCTGACTGGCAGGCGGCGGCGCGGAAGGCCGGTGGCGACGCGGGCAGCACCAGGCAGGCGGGCAGCGGCGGGAGGCAGGGCGGGAGGGCGACGCGGGCGACGCGGGCGGCGCGAGCGGCGGCAGGCGGCGGCAGGCGGCGGCAGGCGGCGGGCGGGCGAGGTGTGGCTGACCGGTGGGGCGCGAGCCAGCGGGCAGCAAGCGGCGCGAGCGGAGGGGAGCGCGAGCAGGCGGCAGCGCGGGCGGGCGGGCGACGCGAGCAGCGGCAGGCAGCGGCGACGCGAGCGGGCGACGCGAGCAGCGGCAGGCAGCGGCGACGCGAG